>PWWF01000115.1 GCA_003561595.1 Paracoccaceae bacterium
AGCAGCTTGACCGACAGGCCGCAGACCTGCGTCGCCAGTTGGGCAGCAATGTCGATATCCGCAACACGGGCGAGGAACTGATCCTGACCCTGCCGCAGGACCTGCTGTTTGCGGTGGACAGCGCCACCCTGCGCCCCGATCTGCAGCGCGACCTGCGCAGCATCGCCACCAACCTGGTCAATTACCCGCGCAGTGACGTGATCGTGGTCGGTCACACCGACAATACGGGTGCCGCAGATTACAACCTGCGCCTGTCCGAGCGCCGTGCAGACTCGGTCGCGACTGTGCTGCGTAGCGAGGGCGTGGCGTCCAACCGTATCCGCACCATTGGACGCGGTCTGACCCAGCCCGTCGCAGACAACAGCACGGCCGAAGGTCGGCAGCAAAACCGCCGGGTGGAAATCTCCATTCGCCCGCACCAGCCGACCTGAGCTTTGGTCATTCCGACCATCAGGCCAGCCCACCGGGCTGGCCTTTTTCGTTGCACATTCCCCAAACCGGTCATATCTTTTGACCAGTTCGCGCTTAAAATTCGGGCATCGCCCCGCGAGCGCACGCAGCATTGCGACGGAGGCCAGATGCCCTTTCAGCGAATCCAACCCGAGAAACTGTCGCACAGCGTCGTGCGGCAGATCGAGTTGCTGCTGCTGCGCGGCATCCTGCGCCCGGGCGAGCGCCTGCCCTCGGAACGCGAGCTGGCCGAAAAGCTGGGCGTCTCGCGCCCCTCATTGCGCGCGGCGATCTCGGAATTGCAGGAACGCGGGCTGCTGACCACACGCGCAGGCGCGGGCCTGTTTGTCGCCGATCTGCTGGATTCGGCCTTCTCGGACTCCCTCGTCAATCTGTTTGCCCAGCATGACGAGGCATTGTTCGACTATATCGGCTTTCGCCGCGATCTGGAGGGGATGTCAGCGGAAAGGGCCGCGCGCTACGGATCGAGCATGGACCTGAAGGTGATCGACACGATCTATCGCAAGATGGAGGCCGCGCATCTGAAGCGCGACCCCACCGAAGAAGCGACGCTGGATGCGGAATTTCACCTCTCGATTGTCGAGGCATCGCATAACATCATCATGCTGCACATGATGCGCGCCATGTTCAATCTGCTGCATCAGGGCGTGTTCTATAACCGCCAGATGATCTTTCGCCAGCGCGCGACCCGCGATGACCTGCTTAATCAGCATAAGGCGATCAATACCGCCATTCAGGACCGCGACCCCGACGCCGCCAGACTGGCCGCGCGCGCGCATCTGGATTTCGTCGAACAGATCATGTCTGACCGCAAGCGCAGCGAAAAGAACGAAGCGATTGCCCGGCTGCGCTTTGAACACGCGCAGGACATGTAACGAAAAAACCCCGGCCATGCGGGCCGGGGTTCAGGATTGATGGACCGGACTGCGGTTAATGCAGCCGTTCCTTGGCCGTCGCCAGCGCCTTGTCGATCAGCGCATTGCTGCGTTCGGCATCCATTTGCTTGGCCATCACATCGCCCGCTGCGGCAACTGCAATCGACACGGCGGCATTGCGCACATCGCGGATGGCACTGGCCTCGGCCGAGGCGATCTTGTCCTCGGCCGCCTTCATCCGGCGCGCGATGGACGCCTCGATATCCGCCTTGGCCTGATCAGCCGCGTATTGCGCGTCCGATTTCGCCTTTTCGACGATGCGCGCGGCTTCTTCCTTCACCTCGGTGCGCTTGCGCTCGAAAGAGGCATGCAGCTCCAGCGCCTCCTCGCGCAGGCGACGGGCCTCATCCAGCTCGGACCGGATCGTGTCGGCGCGATTGTCCAGAAGCCCCATGATCTTGGGCGGCACCTTGAAATAGACAAGGATGCCGACAAAGATGATGAAGGCGATCAGCACCACCATGTCGGTGTTATACAGCGAGAAGAACGGGTAATCGCCCGCAGCCAGCGCCGGGGTGGCCATCAGCGTGGCCAGCAAGGTCAGAACACGCATCACAGGCCCCCTTTCAGCCGCGCTTCCACCGCAGCATTGACGCTGCGCGCATCGGCTTTGGCGCCAAAGGATGTCAGGATTTCCTTGGCGGTATCCTTGGACACTTCGCTCACCATCTCGATCGAACGATCCCGGATATCACGGATGCGCCGCTCGGATTCTGCGGTGCGGGCCGCAATCTCGGCATCGGCCTTGGCGATCTCAGTATCAAGCTGCGCCTGCATCTCGGCTTTCGCGGCCTCGACGATGCGATTGGCCTCGGCGCGGGCATCGGCGCGCGCCTTGTGATAGGCGTCCTCGGCCTCTTGCGCCTTGAGCTTGTATTCCTCGGCCGCGCTGATGTCGCTGGTGATCGTGCCCCGACGATCCGCCAGAACCGCCGCGACACGCGGCAGCGCGATGCGCGACATGACGTAATACAGAACGAACAGAGTCACGATCAGCCAGAAGATCTGGTTCGAGAACGTGCTCAGGTCCAGTTGGGGCATGCCGACCCCGTTTGCGGCATCTTCTGCCATGTCGTCCCCCTAAACCCTGGTTTCACCAAGGGGGCCACGCGGCCCCCCCGGACGATGGGATACTGTCGGGAAACTCAGACAGCGAACATCAGCAGAAGTGCCACGAGGAACGAGAAGATCCCCAGCGCTTCGGCGAATGCGATGCCGATGAACAGCATGGCGGTCTGGCCGGCGGCTGCCGACGGGTTGCGCAGGGCGCCGGACAGGAAGTTGCCCGCAATATTGCCCACACCGATTGCAGCGCCGCCCATGCCGATGGCCGTCAGACCAACGCCGATGAACTTGCCCATTTCTGCGATATCGCCTTCCATGTCATGTCTCCTTGAGGTTTGGAATTGGCAGGATGAGGTATTCGACCGACCGCGCTTAGTGCGACGGGTGCAGTGCATCACGCAGATACACGCAGGTCAGAATGGTGAACACATAGGCCTGGATCACGGCCACCAGCAGCTCCAGCGCATACAGCGCGGTCACGGCCAGGACGGGGACGAAGAACGCCGCCCCCAGCGCGCCGGCAAAACCCGCGAACACCTTGGCCACGGCATGGCCCGCCATCATCGCACCCGCAAGACGAATGGAGTGGCTGATGGGCCGCGCGAAATAGGAAATCAGCTCGATCACCGCAAGGATCGGGCGCAATGCCAGCGGGGCCGAACTGACCCAGAACAGGCCCAGAAACTTGGCCCCATGCAGGATAAAGCCCAGCGCCGTCACTGTCAGGAACACGGTAAAGGCCAGCACCGCCGTCACGGCGATATGCGAGGTCGTGGTAAAGGCGAAGGGGATCAGCCCCAGCAGATTCGCGAACAGCACGAACATGAACAGCGTGAAGATATGCGGAAAGAAGCGCACTGCGTCACGCCCGGCGACATCCTCGACCATCTTGTAGACGAAGCCATAGGCCAGTTCCGCGGCTGATTGCGCGCGGGTGGGGACAAGTGCCCGGCCCCGTGCGCCATAGACCATCAGGACAGAGGCCGCGACAATCGTCAGCGCCATCCACAGCGTGACATTCGTGGGTGTGTACCAGCTTACATCGCCACCGAACAGCGCCTTGACCTCGAACTGGTCCATCGGCCTGATGTTGAAGCCACCGCTTTCATTCGCCACGTTGCCTGTCCCTCTGTTCGCCATCCGCGCGCTGCGCGGCATCCGCCTCTGCACCGGTCTGGAACTCGCGGGCCGAGCGCAGCATTGTCTGCACACCGGCCCCGAAGCCCAGCAGGGTCAGCAGAACCAGGAAAATCGGCATGGTGCCAAACAGGATATCCAGCCCGTAGCCCATCGCCGCCCCGACCCCGAGACCCGCAACCATCTCGATCACCATCCGCCAGCCGATCTGGGCCATCGTGTGATGATCCTGCGCAGCACGCGGCGGCTCCAGCGTGGATTTGACCTTCGCGATCCGCTCGTCGAGGGCTTTCAGCCGCTCCAGTTCGTTCCGCTCGGTCATGCCCGCCACCCCGGCTGCAAGTTGCGCGCAAGCTATGCAGGCAGGCGGATGGAGTCAAGTTGTGAAACGCATGGGGCGGCCGCTTGCAAGCCATTGACATTAATACGGTTTCTGAAAATAATGCAAATGCAGCATCGCGCATGCAGACAAATCCGCGCCGGACAGCATATTCAACCGAAGAGTTGACCTTTGCGCTCTCGCACGCAACATGCTGGGTCATGACCCCCGCGCCGCCCCCCACACTCGATCAGGTGTTCACCGCCCTTGCCGACCCGACGCGGCGGGCGATCCTGGCCATGCTGCTCGAAGACGACATGGCCGTGACCGATGTGGCAGCCCCGTTTTCAATGTCGCTGGCGGCGATCTCGAAACATCTGGGCATTCTGGCGGCAGCGGGGCTGATCAGTCAGGAAAAGCGCGGGCGCGTGAAATGGTGCAAGCTGGAACCCGATTCGCTACGCGAGGCGTCGGTCTGGATGCAGGCCTTCGGGCAATTCGAACCCGTGAATCTCGACGCGTTCGAGCGGTTTCTGGCGCAGGAATTCCCCGGCCCCGATGCCTGAACCCCGCCTGCGCACCGCGCAGGCAGCGCCCGTGAAGGGCCATATGGGTGGGTGGGCGGGGCCCTGAGCGGGCGCTTACCCCGTCAGCCCCAACTCACACGATCTGCGTAAACGCATCCCGCAATGCCTGCGACCAGGCCGCCGACATCGCGGCGAATTCCTCGTCATTGGCCTCGATCCGGCGCTGCTGACTCACGCGCAGGGCATCCGCCTCGATCACCACCAGATCCAGCGGCATACCCACGCTCAGGTTCGAGCGGATGGTGGAATCCATCGACAGTAGCGCGGCCTTGCGCGCATCGGCCAGCGGCGTATCGACCTTGATCACCCGGTCCAGAATCGGCTTGCCATATTTGTGCTCGCCGATCTGCAGATAGGGGGTGTCCTCGGTCGCCTCGATGAAATTGCCCTCGGGATAAACCAGAAACAGCCGCATCTTGCCGCCCTTGCGCTGCCCCGCCACGATCATCGAGGCATTGGCCGCCTCGGCCATCCGGTCCATGCGCGACCGCGTCTCGGATGTCACCTGCGACAGCGTCTCGCCCACCAGCGTGGCCACTGTCAGCATGTTCTCGGCCTTCATGATCGAGCTTTGGTCCGTCGCGTCAGGATCGTCAATCGCTTCCTGCAGACGCGCCAGCGTGGTCTGGGTCACTGACAGGTTGCCCGCCGTCATCATCGCGATGACGCGCTCGCCCGGTTCCTCGAACACGAACATCTTGCGATAGGTCGAAATATTGTCCAGCCCCGCATTTGTGCGGGTATCGGACAGCAACACCAGACCTGCCCTGAGCAGCAGCCCCACGCAATAGGTCATCGCACACCCCTTGAGACGGAAGCGCCACACGTAGTGCTGCGCGCATCCCCGCGCAAGGGGGTCAATGCTGTTGTGCCTCGATCACCACGACGACATCCAGCCGCTCTTCGGCGCCGCCCAGAACCAGCCCGCGGATTGGCGCGGCATCCTGCGCGTCCAGACCCGATCCCAGCCTGATATAATGCTCGTTCGGGCAGGATTTGTTCGACGCATCAAACCCCACCCAGCCCAGCCCCTCGACGAATATTTCCGCCCAGGCGTGGCTGGCCTCATGCGGGGTGCCATCCTCGGTCGCGTTAA
>PWWF01000036.1 GCA_003561595.1 Paracoccaceae bacterium
AACACCGCCCCGCGCGAAGCTCAGAACTGGGGTTTCCTCGAAGGGCTGGAAATGTTCCGCGACGGGCGTCTGGCAACATCGACCATGTGGCCGCAAGGTCTGGGCACGGTCGAGGATCCCTCGGGCAACGCGGCTGGCAATGTCGGCTACGCCCCCCTGCCGCTATGGGAGGACAATGTCGCCGGGCTGACGCAAGGCACGCCCTTCCTTGGCGGTGGCGGTGTGATGGTCTTCGACACGCCAATGGCCGAAGAGGCGTTCCGCTTCCTGCACTGGATGCTGCATGAAAACGCCGTGGACTGGGCCCGCGAGTCGCAGCAATTCTCGACCGCAGCCCATTTCGAGAGCGAGGAGTTGCGCAGCGCGCAGCCCTATTACGACGCCTTCCTGCCCGCCTATGAGCAGGTGCTTGAATCGGTCTTCATCCGGCAGAGCATTCCGGAATGGGGCGCTGTGATGTGGAACGGCACGACCGATTTCATCACCGATATCTACTCGGGTGACCTGACACCGCAGCAGGCGCAGGACCGCTGGGTGCGCGACATGACCAGCGCATTCCGCCGCGCGGGCTATATCGAGTAAGCGCTGAACATGAGACCGGCCCGGGCGGCACTGCTGCCCGGGCCGTGGCGGAAAGGGGCATCGCATGGCAAGCAGGCGAGAGAAATTCACCCGAGGCTGGTGGTTCATCCTGCCCGGCATCACCCTTATGGTGCTGATCGTGGGCGCGCCGCTGGCCATGGGCTTCTATTACAGCCTGCATGATGTGTTCCTGTATTCCTTCCGCAATCAGGTCTTCGTAGGGCTGGAAAATTACCGCCGCGTTCTGGAAGATCCGCTCTATATCAACGCGCTGCGCATCACGACGATCTTCACCATCGGCTGTCTGGTCTTCGCCGTGGGGTTGGGGATCCTGATCGCCTTTCTGCTGAACGCGCGGCAGGTGAAGTTCCGGTCCATGTGGCTTGCGCTGTTCCTGATCCCTTTCGTGATGACCCCCGTGGTAGGCGGCATCGCGTGGCGCTTCTTTATCTGGCAACAGGAATTCGGCGTCGTCAATCAGGTGATATCGCTCTTCGGCGGGGACATGCGCTATTGGCTGCTGGACCGTGAAACGGCCCTTCTGGCCACGATCATCACCAATTCCTGGCATCTGACGCCGCTTTCGGTGCTGGTCTTCTATGCCGCGCTGACCACGATCCCGGATGAGTTGCACGAGGCCGGGCGCGTCGATGGCGCGGGGCCGTTTCAGGCGCTGTGGTATATCGTGCTGCCGATGCTGCGCCCGCATATCCTGTTCGTGTCGATCATCATTATCACTTCGGCCTTCCGCGAGTTCGACATGATCTGGGCGCTGACCGGGGGCGGGCCGGGGCGATCGACCACCGTGCTGTCGATCTTTGCCTATAACCGCGGCATCGCCAATCAGGACATGGGCATGGCCAATACAATCGCCTTCACCATGTTCGTCATCATGGCGACGGTCGCCTGGCTTTACATCACGGTCTATCGCCGCCGGTTCCAGGAGCATTGAGCATGACGCCACGCACGCGCAAACGCCTGAACGTCTGGGTTGTCCACGCGCTGCTGGGCATCTGGGTGATTATCTGCCTGCTGCCCCCGGTCATGCTGGTGGCTGCCAGCCTGAACCGGACCGCGCTGTTTCGTACGCCGCTGGACCTGCTGACCTTTCGCGACTTTTCGCTGGAGAATTTTCAGGTGGCCTTCACGCGTGGCGATTTCTGGTTCTTCTTCACCAATTCGGTGATCATTTCGTCAGCGGCGGTGGTCATCACCCTCGTCGTCTGTGTCCCGCTGGCCTATGGGCTGACCAAAATCTCGGGGCGCACACGGCAGGCAGTGTCCTTCGGCGTGCTGGCGATGCGGTTCATTCCCTATGTGGTGCTGGCGCTGCCGCTGTTCCTGATCTTCGTCAATCTGGGCCTCTCGGGCTCGCGCTTCGGGCTGCTGCTGGCGCATCTGTCGATCCATATTCCCTTTGCGACCTGGATGCTCGTGGGCTTCTTCGACACCGTGCCGCATGAGCTGGAAGAGGCCGGGATCGTGGACGGGTGCAGCCCGTGGAACCTGTTCTGGGACGTGTCGCTGCCGGTGGTGCGTTCGGGCGTGATCGCACTGGCGATTCTGGTCTTCATCATCTCGTGGAACGAATACCTGTTCGCGCTGTTTCTGGCCGGGAATGACGCGCAGCCGCTGACGGTCGGGATCACCCGCTTCCTCGGCGGCACCGAGGCGGGCGCGGAATACGGCATCATCGCGGCCTATGCGGTGCTGGTGATCGCGCCGGTGATTCTGTTCGCGCTGTTTGCCAACCGCTATATCGTCAGCGGCATGACGGCAGGGGCCGTGAAAGGGTAGCGCCCGCTGCGCTCAGGCCGCTTGGTGCGCGATGCCCATGACCTCGACAAAGGGGACCATCGCCGCGCCCCGGGCGCTGGCCAGCGGCCCGGCGGTTCCTGTCAGCAGTTGCGGATGCACAAGCATCCGGTCGGATACCGGGCGCAGATTGCCCTTGACCCCGCTGATCAGTGCCTGAAGATGCGGCTTTGATAGTGGGGCATCGAGGATGACCGCCTCGACTTCGATGATGGATGCAATCCCCTGCACGGCCTGCGCCAAAGCCTGCGCCGCATCGCGCAGCCAGTCCTCGACCGCCGCCGCACAGCCTTCGGGCAACTGGCTGAGATCCAGTGTGTCGTCGATCCTGAACCCGCAATGGCGCAGATGGTCGCGCAGCACATAGAGTGAAGCGCGCCGGAACAGGAATTCGCGCCCATCTCCAGCAGAGCGCACCGACGGCAGGCGCGAACTCGCGACCGGAAACGCCCCCAGCGTCGCAGCCAGCCCCTGCGGCCCGCGCACCAGAGCGCCATCCAGCACCAACCCGCCGCCGATGAAGGTTCCGATATGGATATAGAAGAAACTCCGCAGCGTCGCGCCCTGACCCCATTCCATCTCGGCCAGGGCTGCGGCATTGATGTCATTCTCCTCGAAGACAGGTTTCGCGGCGAGGCGCGGGAACAGGGCCTTGCGGTCTATCGCTGCCCATTCCTCGGCGATTTCCAGAGGGTAGCCCAGATCCTCGGCCGCATAGTCAAAGACCATCGGGCTGCTGATCCCCGTGCCCACCAACCGGTCTTCCAGCACTGGCGTTCGTGCGTGCCAGTCGGCCAGCACCCCGTCAACAAACGCCCTAACGGCGCCGGGTTCCGGGTAGCGATGGGCGCGCTCTGCATCCTGCAGCACATCGCCCGACATGTTGAGCAACACGATCGATGTCGCGCGCCGCCCGATATGGATGCCGATGCTGAAAGCGGCCTCCCTGCGCAGGCCATAAAGGATCGAGGGCGAGCCGACACCGCCGACATGCCGGGACTTCTCTTCAAGATGGCCGGATTCGACCAGATCCTGCACGATTGCGCTGACAGCCGGGGGGGACAGCCCGGTCAGTCGGGCGATCTCGGCGCGGGAAACGGCCTTGTTGTGCCGCACGATGTTGAACAGGGTCCGCCGGTTCTGCACCCGTATCTGCGGCGCGTTCTGTGCGCGAAGCCCGTCTGCTGTTGCCATTGTCGTCACCGTCCCACCTTGCCGTGCATCGCGAGCCTAGGCGCTGACCTTGCGGCTGACAACGACAATGCGGGCAGGGTCACACCACGTCGTGCGGCAGGTGAATGTAGATGCCGCCATCCTCGATCGTCAGTTCATAGGTCTGCAGGTCGATACAGGCAGGCGCGCGCAGGGCCTTGCCAGTGCAGATATCGAACAGGCCGTTATGGCGCGGGCATTCGATCAGATGCCCGTCCAGCAACCCGTCAGCAAGCGAGACCTGTTCATGGCTGCATAACCCGTCAGTGGCGAAGAAGGCGTCATCCTCGGTCCGGTAGATCGCATAAAGCCTGCCACCATGTTCGAAGGCATGAATGTCATCCAGTTCGATATCAGATGTCGCGCAGACAAAGTGCTTTTCGGTTGCCGTCATTGGGGCCTCCACAGGGTTCAGGCAGGCTGCGTTGTGTCATCACGCTGTGGCAGCGGGCGGATGACGCGATAGTTCGGGTCGCGCAACTGTCGGGCCAGCGTTGGGATGATCTCGCGATAGGTGGCCCAGAGGTTCGGGTATGCAGGCGGACAATCGTCCTTGATCAACGCGTGCAGGGCGGGAAGGTTGTAGTAGGGAACCAACGGATACATGTGATGTTCGACATGGTAATTCATGTTCCAGTAGATGAACCGCCCGACCGGATTGAGGTAGAAGGTGCGGCTGTCCAGACGATGGTCGAATACGTCATCCATCAGCCCGGCATGCTGCGGCAGGGCGACCAGCTGGATGAACCACACGCCGTAGATGCGGGGTAACCCGACATAGAGCAGCGGCAGGATCGACTGCGTGTAGAAACACAGCCCGATCACCCCCGCATAAATCGCACACCAGATCAGCGCCACCCGCTGAACCTTGGGTTGTTCGGTCAGCGGGATATATTCCTGTTCTTCCGCGTCCAGCCGCCCCGACGCGTGGCGCAGCATCGTCCGGATCGAAGCGGGAAACTCCTGCAGGCCGAAGAAGGCCGCGATCTGGCGCAGGATGTCGGGCGGCCGGAAACTCGTGATCTCCGGATCAAGCCCGATGACATAGGTATCCGTATGATGCCGCGCATGGCTCCAGCGAGAGACGACGGGATTGCGCATCGCGAAGAAGGACGCGACCTGGAACAGGACATCGTTCATCCAGCGCGTCTTGAACGGTGTGCCATGCGAGCATTCATGCCAGCGTGCCTCTCCGGCCGAGGCATAGAGCACGCCATAGGCAGCAAAGAATACCGCTGCAATCAGCGGTGTCTGGATGAAGGCATAGGCAAGTACCCCGGTCGCCACCAGCAGCCCGAGCCACAGCGCTGTGTCCCGAAGCGCGGGACCATCACGCCGCTTGACAAGTTTCTTCATCTCCGACCGCGGCACGGGTGACTGATACCAATGCGCGCCATGCATCCCCAATTCATGCGCTTCGCGCGCACGCGGGCCGGTCAGCGCATAATCCTCGACACTCAGTGGCCCCTCGACCTGCCTGAGCAGCGTGGCCGGAATTTTCCTTGCGGTGCTTGACAAGCTTTCAGACACGAGCGCCCCCTCCCCTATTGGTTAGATAACTTAATTAATAAATATGGCAGCCAGCGTCAACTCCGAGTACACCGTTGATGCGACACCTCTGACCTTCTGTTATGGGCCGGCATGTCGACCATGCCGAACACGACAGGCCACTTCGCAAACTCTGCTATTTTCCAACTTCGGCAGTTAAGCGCTGGGGAACCGAACGACCGCTTTGGCGAAACTTATGTGAAGGACCGACCGGCAGCTTTGGTGAAGGTTTTCTGATGCGGGTCGCGGCGGAACGCTGCGCGCTGGTGCGACAACGACCCGCGTTGGAAAACCTCCCAAGGAGGAAGCCGCGGGGGTCTTGGATCAACCTATGGGGAAAGTGTGCAGACGGTTGCGGCGACGGCTGCGTCAAGGGCGCGACTGAAGTTGTGTATGGCACCCACGACAGGGACAATC
>PWWF01000121.1 GCA_003561595.1 Paracoccaceae bacterium
CGAGGGCGCGGCAACCTCGCGCGCGGTCGCGCGGCTGGCCCGCGAACGCGGCATCGACATGCCCATCACCCGTATGGTCGCCGCCCTGATCGAAGGCTACCTGACCCTGAGCGAGGCACGCGACGCGCTTCTGGCCCGCCCCCTGACCGATGAATGAAAAGGACAAGAGATGCCGCTTTACATGATGCTGTGCACGGACAAACCCGGCGCGATCGAGACACGCAAGGCCACGCGCGAGGCGCATCTGGCCTATGTTGCCGAAACCGGCTGCGTCACCCTTGCCGGGCCCCTGCTGGATGACGCGGGCGAGATGGCGGGATCGCTGATCGTGCTGGACCTGCCTGATATCGCGGCCGCAAAGGAATGGGGCGCGAATGACCCCTATGCACGGGCCGGGCTGTTCGAGAGCGTGCGTCTGCAGGAATGGAAAAAGGTGATCGGCTGATGCGCTACTGGCTGATGAAATCCGAACCCGACGCGTTTTCATGGGATGATCTGGTCGCCAAGGGCGATACGGGCGAGGAATGGGACGGCGTGCGCAACTATCAGGCGCGCAACAACATGCGCGAGATGGCACTGGGCGACCGCGCGTTTTTCTATCACAGCCAGAAAGACAAGGCCGTGGTCGGCATCTGCGAGGTGATCGCGCTGTCGCATCCTGACAGCACCACGGATGATCCGCGCTGGGATTGCGTGGATGTCCGCGCGCTCACGCCCTTTGCCAAACCTGTCACACTGGCGCAGGTCAAGGCAGAGCCGGAACTGGCAGAGATGGCGCTGGTCAAGACCTCGCGCCTGTCCGTGCAGCCGGTCAGCGCCGAAGAATGGGCGCTGGTCTGCAAGATGGGCGGGGTTGCGCCCTGAGCGATTAAGCAGCTCAACATCGCACAAGGCGCTAGCATAAGTAAATTATTACATGGCGCTACATGTAACTCTTAAGCTATCGCATGAACCCTCTGCCACTCCGCACCAACCATCTGCAGTCGCCCGGCACACACCCTTCCGCAAGGGCAGCGTGATTATTTCAAGTGTTAACGTGTTGACCTTTCCAAGACAGCCCCATTAGGCTTGGGGCAGTCCCGCGAGTCTCTCGGGGGAAAAAACCCGCATAAAAACAACCAAGGGGAGAGTAACGTGACACGGAAAACCATTCTGGCCGGGACATCAATTCTGGCGCTGGGGGCGGTCGCAATGCCCGCCGTCGCGCAGGAACGCGTGCCATCGGTCGAGATCTTCACCACCACCGAATCCTATGACCCGATCCGCTATGAAGGCGCGTTCATCATCGCCGACGCCTGGGAAGAGCTGGGCCTTGATGTGTCGGTCCGCCCGATGGAATTCAGCACCCTGCTGGACCGCTTCTATTCCGAGCAGGATTTCGACACCACAATCCTGGGCTGGTCGGGCCGCGTGGACCGTCTGGACCCGCAATTCTTCCTTGGCACGCTGGACAGTCGTCAGGCGGAACTGGGCGCCAACAATCCCGGTGGCTATGACAACCCCGATTACGATGCGCTCTATGATGCGCAAGGGGCCGAGTTCGACATCGATGCACGGCAGGAAATCGTGCATGAGATGCAGGACCTCTATGTCGGGGATGCGCCGGTCGTTGTGCTGTTCAACCGCGATGAGGTCGTGGCCTATAACAACACGACATTCGAGAACATGAACGCCATGGCGGGCGAGGCACTCTATTCCGAGTGGGTGCCGATGGAAGCGCAGCCGCTGGGCGACCGTGCCACGCTGCGGATCGGCGGCCCGCAAGAGCCCGATAACGTGAACCCGCTGGCCTCGACCAGCGTGTGGGGCTGGAAATGGATGCGGCTTTACTATGACCGCCTTGTGCGCCTGTCGCCCGATGTGGAGCCGGTGCCATGGGCGGCATCCTCGGTCGATCCGGTCGATGATGTGACCATCGATGTGACCCTGCGCGAGGGCATGACCTTCCATGATGGCGAACCGCTGACCGCTGAAGACATCGTCTTCACCTTCAACTACTATATGGACAGCGATTACAACTACTTCGACAGCTATCTTGCCGCGATCGACTCGGTCGAGCAGACGGATGATCTGAGCGTGCGCTTCAACCTGCGCGAGCCCTCGGCGCCGTTTGCCACCATCACGCTGAGCCAGATCCCGATCCTGCCGCAGCACCTGTGGGAAGGCATCGAGAATCCGGGCGATCTGACCCCGGACGAGATACCGACCGTGGGGTCGGGGCCGTTCGTGTTCGACCGCTATGACCGCGGCGAATTCATGTCGATCACCACCAATCCGGACCATTTCCACGCTGATGAGATCGCCGTGGATGCCGTGGAGTTCCTGATCTACGCCGATGCCGAAGGTGTGTTCACGGCGCTGCAGACAGGTCAGATCGACATGACCGCCTGGCGGCTGGAACCCGGCCAGATCCCGCTGGCTGAGGAGAATGAGGAGCTGACCGTCGTGTCGGTGCCGGATTTCGGCTATTACCACATGACCTTCAACACCCGCCGCGAACCCTTTGACGACCGGGCCGTGCGCCGGGCGCTGAGCATGGCGATGGATCGCGAGCGGATGGTCAATGTGCTGCTGGACGGCCGTGGCGAGGTTGGCACCTCGATCATCGCACCGGTCAATGCCTTCTGGCACAATGCCTTTGTCGAGCGGTTCGACTATGATCTGGACGCCGCCCGCGCCGAGTTGGAAGAGGCAGGCTATAGCTGGGATGACGACGGCCGGCTGCAACGCTGAACCCGACCAACCCCGTGCCCGTCGCAGCATGGCTGCGGCGGGCCGCTTTTTTGAGTATTTCCGGCAAGATGAAGACAGGGCGTGGTGCGACCGCGCCGGTTGTCAGGTGCAGACAGGGTGAGCGCAGGCGATGACGCGACGAGGCTATCTGATAAAGCGGGTGCTGCAGGCGATCTTTTCGCTGTGGATCATCGCGACGATCCTGTTCTTTCTGTTCCGCATGGGCCTGCCGGACCCGACCGCGGCGCTGGTGACCGAGGGGCTGAATGCCGAGCAGCGCGCCGCCGTGCGCGCGCAGTTCGGGCTGGAGGAGCCCTTGTGGCGGCAATATGTGCTGTTTCTGACCAATGCGGTGCAGGGCGAATTCGGCACATCCTTCAGCTACCGCGCCCCGGTCTCGGAAATCGTCTGGGAACGGCTGGCCAATACCATGATCCTGATGCTGGCGGCCATCGTGCTGGCCTATGCAATCGGCGTGCCGCTGGGGGCGTGGCTGTCCTGGCGGCGCGGGTCGCGCACGGACACGGCGGGCATCTTCTTTGGCCTGATGTTCCGGTCTGCGCCGATGTTCTGGACCGGGATGATCGCCATTCTGATCTTTGGTGTGGGGCTGTCGCTGTTCCCGACATCGGGCATGCGCACCCTGCCCTATGATGCGGATGGATTCCTCGACAAGATCTTCACGCTGGATTTTCTGTGGCACGCGGCGCTGCCCGTGCTGATTGTGGCGCTGTATTATCTGGGCTCACCGCTTCTGATCATGCGCAATACGATGCTGGAGGTCTATGGCGAGGATTTCATCGAGATGGCCCGCGCCAAGGGCCTGCCGGAGCGCGATATCCTCTACAAGCACGCCGCGCGCAATGCGCTTCTGCCAGTGGTCACGCAGCTTGCCGTGACCATCGGGCTGGCCGCGGGCGGGCAGGTGGTGGTCGAGGTCGTGTTTTCCTGGCCGGGGCTGGGGCGCGAGATCCTGAATGCGGTGCGGACCTCGGATTTTCCGCTGGCGCAGGCGTCCTTTCTGATCATGGCGGCCTTTGTCATCACACTCAACCTGTTGGTTGATATCCTGTATACCACGCTTGACCCGAGGGTGAGCTTCCGATGACCCTACCCCCTTTTCTTCGGGCCGCGATGGGCCCCCTGCGGATCATGATGCAGGACCGGCTGGCCGTGATCGGCATGTGCGTGCTGGGCCTGATTATCGCGATGGCGCTGTTTGCGCCGCTGCTGTCCACGCATGACCCGCGTCACATCAACGAGATCGAGGATGGTTCGGTCCTGTCGCGCGGGGCTGCGGGGTGGGAATTGCAGGAGAGCCTGGGCCCGCTGGCGCTGAATGACGCGGCCCATCGCGACGGCACATCGCTGATCGTCGGGCGCGGCGGCATGGGCTGGTCGCGCGAGGGTGCGGGCGCGTGGTCCGCGCTGGACCTGCCGACCGAGGCTGATCTGCACGCCGTCGCCCTGTCGCCCGAGGGGCGCGCGATTGTCGTGGGCGATGGTGGCGTGATCCTGCTGCAGGATGGCGCGGACTGGCAGCCTGTGCCCGCGCCAGAGGCCAATCTGCGCGGCGTTGTCTGGCTGGACAGCGCGCGCGCGCTGATGGTCGGGTCGCGCGAGGAGATTCTGCTGCTGGATGCGCCCAGCGGCGAGTTGAGCACCGTCGACAGCCCTGTGGGCCGCGATTTCCCGCTGCAATCCGTGGCGCTGGATGTGGATGGCACCGCGCTGATCGTGGGCGAACGCGGGCTGGCGATCCGCTATGACCCCGAGGATGGCTCTGCCAAGCTGGAGCGGCTGGGCTCGTCCCGCGATCTGAACCATATCCATATCAGCGAAGGGGGCGCGGCACTGGTTGTGGGCGAACGCGGCACGCTCTTGCGGCGCGAAAGCGCTGACAGCGACTGGAGCGCGGACCCCGCCCCCGATACCCGCGCCATGCGCGCGGGCTGGATCGGCGATGACGGGGCTGCACTGGCCGCCGGGCGCAACGGGCTGATCATGGAATGGGACGGCAGCGCCTGGAACATCGCCCCCACCGAGAGCGAGCGCCATCTGCGCGCGCTGCTGGTCGTGGGCGACGAGATGCTGGCGCTGGGGTCCGACCGCTTTGTCACCCGGCTTGCACCACCCTCGGCCGAGCATTGGTTCGGCACCGACCATCTGGGGCGGGATCTGTTCAGCCAGAACGTGCATGGCAGCCAGATCGCGCTGCTGGTGGGGTTTCTGGGCGCGACACTGGTGGTGCTGATCGGCACGAATGTCGGGCTGATCGCAGGCTATTACCGGGGGCGGACCGAGACCGTGCTGATGCGCACGGTCGATGTGATGTATGGCATCCCGTTCGAGCCCTTCGCGCTGATCCTTGTGCTGCTGTTCCAGCCCTCGCTGACCATCGTGATCCTTGCCGTGTCGCTGCTGACATGGCGGACGGTAGCGCGGCTGATCCGCAGTCAGGTGCTGTCCTTGCGAGAGCGCCCGTTTGTGAAGGCCGCGCGGGTGGCGGGCGCGTCGGATCTGCGGATCATGTATCTGCATATCTTCCCGAACGTCCTGCCGCTGGTGTTTCTGGAACTCGCGATCATCGTGGGCGTCAGCATCATCGCCGAGGCGACGCTGTCCTTCCTGGGCCTTGGGCCGCCACAGGCGATTTCCTGGGGGGGCATCCTGCATGATGCGCGGCTCTCGGGCGCGTGGCGGACCGCGTGGTGGTGGAACCTGCCGCCAGGCATCTTCATCATGACCACGGTGCTGTCGGTCTTTTTCATCTCGCGGTCGCTGGAAGTGGTCGCCAACCCACGGCTGAGGGCGCGGCAATGAAGGATATGTC
>PWWF01000408.1 GCA_003561595.1 Paracoccaceae bacterium
AAGCCGGTCGAGGGGTTCTGGATCGAGCAGAATGGCGATTTCGAAACCATCCGCCGCGCCAGCTGGAAGGCCAAGGAATTCGTCCATTGGGCGACCGAGCTGCAGAAAGAGGATTGCCCGCTGACCGATCTGTGGGTCTCGACCAAATGCGGCGAGAGTGACACGACCACTGGTCTGTCCTCTTGCCCGACGGTCGGGAACATGTATGACAAGCTGATCCCCCATGGCCTGTATGGTGTGTTCGGCGAGACATCCGAGATCACGGGCGCCGAGCATATCTGCGCCAAGCGTGCCGCCAACGCGGAGGCCGCCGACAAGTTCATGAAGACCTTTCAGGCCTATCAGGATGAGGTGATCGAGCCCTTCAAGACCTCGGACCTGTCGGACAGCCAGCCCACCAAGGGCAATATTCTGGGCGGTCTGACCACGATCGAGGAAAAGGCGCTCGGGAACCTGGAGAAGATCGGACGTACCAGCACCTATATCGACGTGCTGGAACCGGCAGAGGCGCCCGAAAAGGGCCGGGGGCTGTATTTCATGGACACGTCCTCGGCAGCGGCGGAATGTGTCACGCTGATGGCGGCGGCGGGCTATGTCATCCACACCTTCCCCACGGGGCAGGGCAATGTGGTGGGCAACCCCATCGTGCCGGTGATCAAGATCTCGGGCAATCCGCGCACATTGCGGACCATGTCGGAACATATCGATGTGGATGTGACGGGCGTTCTGCGGCGTGACATGACCATCGATCAGGCGGGGGATGCGCTGATCGAGATGATCACGCGCACGGCCAATGGCCGGCACACGGCGGCCGAGGCTCTGGGCCATCGCGAATTCTCGATGACCAAGCTGTATCGTTCGGCCTGACCCGGCTAAAGGATGGATGCAGGCGGGCGGGCTACGGGGCCCGCCCGCTCATTTGGTGAAAGGCCGCAGATGCAGATGATCGACCGCGCCCGCGCATTCAGCGCCCCGCTGCTGCCGGGGCTGCTGCTGGCGGCCACCATTGCCGCGGCTGCCGGGTTTCTGGGCGCGCATTACGCCGCACCCGTGATGCTGTTCGCGCTCTTGATCGGCATGGCGTTCAATTTCCTGCATGCGGACGGCCCCTGCCGCGCAGGCGTGGATTTCGCCGCGAAATTCGTGCTGCGGCTGGGGGTCGGGCTGTTGGGTATCCGCATTGCGCTTGATGATCTGGCGCAGATCGGGCTGGGGGGCGCGGGACTGTTGGTCGGGCTGATCGCGGCCACGATTGCGACCGGTTTCATCGCGGCACCGCTGTTTCGCCGCCAATGGCGTTTTGCGCTGCTGACCGGGGGGGCGGTGGCGATCTGCGGGGCCTCTGCCGCGCTGGCGATTGCCGCTGTCATCCCGCATAACGACAAGACGGAGCGCAACACCCTCTTTACCGTGATCGCGGTCACGACGCTGTCGACGCTGGCGATGGTGCTCTATCCGCCGCTGTTCCAACTGCTGGGGCTGGCCGAGCTGCAGCAGGGCTTTCTGATCGGCGCGACGATCCATGATGTTGCGCAGGTCGTCGGCGCGGGCTTCTCGGTCTCGGACCGGGCGGGCGAGATGGCGACGATCACCAAGCTGTTTCGCGTGGCGATGCTGCCCGTGGTGCTGATCGCGGTGGTGCTGGTGCTGCGGATGACGCCTGCGGGCGCGGGCCAGGGGCGGATCGCGCTTTTGCCGTGGTTCATGCTGCTGTTCCTGGCGCTGGTGGCCTTGGGCAGCGCGGTCGATCTGCCGCCCGCACTGGTGGCGCAGGTGGACACGCTGTCGCGCGCCTGCCTGATCACGGCGATTGCCGCGCTCGGGGTCAAGACCTCGCTCAAGGCGCTGGGGGCGGTCGGATCGGGCCATCTGATCATCGTGGTGATCCAGACGCTTGCGCTTCTGGCCTTTGCGCTTGGCGCGGTGCTGGCCTTTGATCTGTTCGCCGGGGCGTAAGGGCTAGTCCGCCCCTTCGGCAAGCGCGCGGGCCTGATCGCGCAGCACGAATTTCTGGATCTTGCCCGTGGGCGTGCGCGGGATCTGGGTGAACACGAACCGCCCCGGCACCTTGTAATTGGCAAGCTGGTCGCGACACCACGCCCGCAGCGCCTGCGCATCCACATCATGCCCCGAGGCGACCTCGACAAACGCGCACGGCGTCTCGCCCCATTTCGGGTGCGGCATGGCGACCACGGCGCAGACCGCGACGCCGGGGTGCCGATAGAGCGCCTCTTCCACCTCTATGGACGAGATATTCTCACCGCCCGAGATGATGACATCCTTGGCCCGGTCGCGCAGCTGGATGTAGCCGTCGGGATGCACCACCGCCAGATCGCCGGAATGAAACCAGCCGCCCGCAAGCGCCTTGGCCGTGGCGTCCGGGTTGCGGAAATAGCCCTTCATCACGACATTGCCGCGGAACATGACCTCGCCCATGGTCGCGCCATCCCATGGCACCGGGGTCATGGTGTCGGGGTCCATCACCTCCAGCCCCTCAAGCGGCAGATAGCGCACGCCCTGCCGCGCCTTCAGCGCGGCCTGCCGGTCACGCGGCAACCCGGACCAGTCGGCGTGCCATTCATTCACCACCGCCGGGCCATAGGTTTCGGTCAGCCCATAGAGATGGGTCACATCGAACCCGGCCTCATTCATCTCGGCCAGCAGTTTCTCGGGCGGGGGGGCGGCGGCCGTGAAGAACTGCACGCGGCGGGGCAGGGGGCGCTTCACCTGTGCCGGGGCATCGATCATCAGCGACATCACGATGGGCGCGCCGCACAGATGGGTCACACCATGATCGGCCAGCGCATCCCAGATGGGCTGATCGCGGACCTGCCGCAGACAGACATGCGTGCCGATAATGGCCGAGAGCGTCCAGGGAAAGCACCAGCCATTGCAGTGAAACATCGGCAACGTCCACAGATAGACCGCGTGTTTCGTCATGGAGGTGGTCAGCGCATTGCCCTGTGCCAGCAGATAGGCCCCGCGATGGTGATAGACCACGCCCTTGGGATCGCCCGTCGTCCCCGATGTGTAGTTGATCGCGATGGCGTCCCATTCGTCCTGCGGCATCCGCCAGTCGAACCCGGCATCGCCCCCCGCCAGAAACGCCTCATACGCGTCGCCCGACGCGCCCTGTTCCGGGTCGGCATAGACGATCACTTGCGGCGTGACTGCGGCCAGCGCCAGCGCCTCGCGCATCAGCGGCGCGAATTCGGCATCCACGATCACCAACCGCGCCATGGCATGGTCAAGCTGAAATGCGATGATCGCCGCATCCAGCCGCGTGTTGACCGAATGCAGCACAGCCCCGCACATGGGCACCCCGTAATGGCATTCCAGCATCGCGGGCGTATTGGCCAGCATCACCGACACAGTATCACCCCGCCCGATGCCCGCGCCGCCCAGCGCCGAGGCCAGTTGCCGCGACCGCGCATAGAAGTCGCGATAGGTGAAGCGCTGCGCCCCATGGATGATCGCGGGGTGGTCGGGAAAGATGGCTGCCGCGCGGGCGAGGAAACTCAGCGGTGTCAGCGGCTGGAAATTGGCGGCATTCCGGTCCAGCCCGGTGTCATAATGGGCCTGCGACATGCTGCCTACCGATCCTCCCACTGGGGCGCGCGTTTCTCGATGAACGCGCCGATCCCTTCCTCGGCATCGCGCTTGAGCATGTTCTCGACCATGACTTGCGCGGCATGATCATAGGCCTCTGCCAGCGTCATCTCGCGCTGCGCGTAGAACGCGGCCTTGCCCGTCGCCAGCGTCATGCTGGACCGGCTGGCGATCTTGCGCGCCATCTCCATCGCCGTGTCGCGCAGGCTGTCCGGGGCAACAGCGCAATTCACCAGCCCCATCTCGGCGGCGCGGGGGGCGGGGATCATGTCGCCGGTCAGCAGCATCTCCATCGCGTGTTTGGGGGCCACATTGCGCGACAGGGCGACCATCGGGGTGGAACAGAACAGCCCGATATGCACCCCCGGTGTGCTGAAGCGCGCGCTCTCTGCCGCCACGGCCAGATCGCAACTGGCGACAAGCTGGCAGCCCGCCGCCGTGGCCACGCCCGACACTTCGGCGATCACGGGCTTGGGGCAGGCAACAATCGCCTGCATCACGCCAGAGCATTGCGTCATGATCCGCGCGAAAAAGGCGCGGCCCCGGTCGGGCGCATCGCGCGCGGCGGTCAGTTCCTTCAGGTCATGGCCCGCGCAAAAGGCCGGTCCCTCTGCCGCCAGCACGATCACGCGCACATCCGGGTCACTCCCGGCGGCGTCCAGCGCGCTGCCCAGTTCCGACAGCATCGCGGCAGAGAGCGCGTTGCGCCGTGCCACATCGTTCAGTGTCAGGCGCAGGATGCCATCGGCATCCAGGTCCCGCAGCAACAGGCTTGGCGCGTCCATCGGCCCCCTCCTTCGTTCCGATAGTGCAATGACTAGAGGATATGCACTTCCACGCTTTGGGCAAGCGTGTTCGCGATGAAACAATAGCGATGCGCGCGGTGCTGCATCTCGGCCAGCTCCGTATCGGCGATTGTGAAGCCGGTGTCGAAGCGCACCACGGGGTGCAGGTCGATGCGGGTGACCGACATCTGCCCGCGCGCATTCTTGCCCAGATGCGCGACCGCATGGTCATGATAGCTGGCCACCGGCCAGCCCGCCTTGGCGCAGAGCGCGAGAAAGGTCATCATGTGGCAAGATGACAGCGACGCGGCCAGCGCCTGTTCGGGGTTGGTATTGCCCGCCGCGCCGCCCCAGTCCGGGGCGGCATCGGCGATCAGTTCATGCCCGGCACCATACTGCACGACATGCGCGTTCGAGAATGCGCCGGGGGTCAGCGCAGGCTCGATCCGTTGCCAATGCAGGTCAATCGACAGGTCCGAGCGTGCGGGGGCAGGGCGGGTGGCGATCGTCATGCTGCCGCCAGTTGCTTGCGCGGGTCGTAGAACGGCTTTTCCACAACCGTGGCGCCGGTCATGCCCGAATCGGTGACGACCTCTAGCCTGGTGCCAAGCTCGGCCCATTCGGCCCCCACCATCGCAAGCGCGATATTGCGGTCCAGGCGCGGGGAATGCACGGCGGATGTCACATGGCCCACATCGGTGCCCCCCTGCCAGACAGTCCAGAACCGCGTATTCGGCCCCGGCAAGGGCGCCCCATCGATCACCAGCCCCACCTGCTTGCGGCTGACACCTGCATCGCGGATGCGGCGAAGTGCGGATTTGCCGATGAAATCGGCCTCCATCTCCAGATCGACCAGGCGGCCGAGGCCCAGCTCATAGGGGTTGGTGTGCATGTCGGCATCGGCGTGATAGGACAGCATCCCCCCCTCAATCCGCCGGATGGTCGAGGTATGGCCCGGCTTCAGCCCCAGCGGCAGGCCCGTCGCCATGATCCGTTCCCACAGCGCATTGCCGCGCGACCCGTCCCGCAGATAGATCCCGTAGCCCAGTTCGGACGACCAGCCCGTGCGCGACACGATCAGCGGAATGCCGTCCAGATCCATCTCGCGCCACCAGTAATAGCGCAGGTCCATGATGCTGTCGACAAAGAGCGCGCGCATCACCTCGCCCG
>PWWF01000171.1 GCA_003561595.1 Paracoccaceae bacterium
ATCGACAAGGATCAGCACGTCCGGAGATGTCAGCAGCAGGTCATCGACCGAGGGGCTTTCGATCAGTTCGGCGACCGGCTCCAGCGCCTGGCGCAGGTAGAAGAAGGGCGAGAGCAGGTCGAGCGCCTCGCGCCCCTCGCGCCCTGTCAGCAGCGCCACCTTGCGCCGTTGCAGCGCGTCATCGGTCAGCGCCACGGCGCCGGCGCTGCGCTCGCCCGTGATCTGGAAACGGGTGATGCGGTTGCGCAATTCGGGCTGCAAGGTCAGGTCCAGTTCGGCCACGGTTTCACCCGCGTCCATGGCCAATGTGCCTTGCGCGAGGATACGCTCGACCCCGGTGGGGTCGCGGCCATGGGCGGCGATCTCGATCTCCTGCGCGGGCTGGCCGGGGATGCGGTGGACCGGCAGATGGATGACCCCGTCGCGCAGGCTGGGCGGTGCCAGCGCTGTTATCGGGCGCGTGGTTTCAAACACGGTCAGCGGGCCACGGGAGTCCAGCGCCTCGGTCAGTTCCGCGCGGTGGGGGTGTTCCAGCCCGTCGGACAGCCAGTAGCTTTCGACATCATCGGGCAAAAGCGCGGCCCAGTCGGCCACGGCATCGGCGGCGGGCGCCCATGGCGCGGGGTCCAGCCCGGCGCGGCGTTCGACCCAGAAATCAGCGCTGCGAAAGCTGGTCTCGCCCGCGGGCAGGTCGGTCAGCGGCACGATGGCCACGGGGCGGTCACTGCGCTGCGCCTCGGCCAGCAGGTCATCGACGCGGGCCATGCGCGCAGGCCAGTCGCGCGCGCTGGCCCAGGAGGCATCGAGCACGATCAGAAGCGGGCCGGACCCGTCGCGCGCGGGCTGCGGGTTCAGCACCGGGCCGGAAAAGCCGAAGATCAGCGCCGCCACCGCCAGCGCCCGCAGGATCAGCAGCCACAGCGGTGTCTTGTCGGTCTGTGTCGTTTCATCCTTCAGCCCGATCAGCAGCGCCACGCCCGGAAAGCGCCGGATCACCGGCGCGGGCGGCACAGCGCGCAGCAGCCACCACAACAGCGGCAGCGCCACCAGCGCGATCAGCAGCGCAGGCGTGGCAAAGCCAAGCGGGCCTAGCGTAAACATCTACCCTCCGTCCTGCCGTGCCTGCGCATCATCGCCCCTTTCCCGCGTCCAGCACCTGCCAGAGCGACATAAGCGCCTGCGCCGGGGGCTGGTCGGTATGGTGTTGCAGCACCTGCCAGCCGGTTGCACGGGCAAGGGCCGCCAGCATGTCCTTGCGCGCCGCCAGCCGGTCGCGATAGCGCGCCTGCAGATCATTGGCGCGCAATGTTTCATGCCGCAATGCCCCGGCCATCGATTCAAAGATGGACCGGCCCTGATAGGGAAATTCCTCTTCCGCCGGGTCCAGCACATGCACAAGTGTTCCGCGCACGCCCCGGTCTGCCGCGCGGCCCACGGTTTCGCGCAGCGCCTCGGACGGGCCGAAGAAATCGGACAGGAACACGGCCTGCGAATGCGGCGGCAACAGCGCTTCGGGCGGGGTGCCGTAATCGCCCGAGGCATCGGGCGTGGCCAGCGCAAGGGCCAGCGTGTCAAGCTGCGCGCGCCCGGCGCGCGGCGGCTGATCGGGCATCAGCCCCACACGCTCGCCCCCTTTCACCAGCAGCACGGCCAGCGCCAGCCCCAGAACACGCGCCCGCGCGCCCTTGGTCACGCGCGACTTGTGCCCGCTGAACCCCATCGCCTGCGAGGTATCGACCCAGAGCGTGACCGCCTGCGCGGCCTGCCATTCGGTTTCGCGGATGAAATGCACGTCCGAGCGCCCCGAGCGGCGCCAGTCGATCCGCGCGCCCGCATCTGACGGCCCGGCCTGCCGGTATTGCCAGAACTCATCACCCAGCCCGGCGCGCCTGCGCCCATGCGCGCCGGGCAGCACGGATGCGGCCAGATGCTCTGCCTGCGCCATCAGCGCGGGCAGGGGGGCGGCCAGCGCCTCGGCATCGGCGCGGAACTGGGCGACATTGCTCAAGCGGCGGCCTCCATGCGGGTGGCGTCGGCGGCGACGCGGTCAATGATGGCGCCAAGGTTCTCGCCGCGCGCGCGGGCAGCAAAGCCCAGCGCCATGCGGTGGCTGAGCACGGGGCGCGCCATTGCGGCCACATCCTCGACCGAGGGCACGAGGCGTTCGTCCAAGAGCGCGCGGGCCCGCACGGTCAGCATCAGCGCCTGCGCCGCGCGCGGCCCCGGCCCCCAACTGACCGAATCACGCACGGCCTCATGCGCGTCGGGCTCTCCGGGGCGGCAGGCGCGCACCAGATCGAGGATCGCCTCGACCACGCTTTCGCCCACGGGCATCCGGCGCAACAGGGTCTGCGCGGCGATCAGTTCGGCAGAGGTGAACACCTCATGCGACTCATCCTCGCCCTCGCCCGTGGTGGCGATCAGGATGTCGCGTTCGGTGTCACGGTCGGGATATTCCACATCGATCTGCACCAGAAACCGGTCAAGCTGCGCCTCGGGCAGGGGATAGGTGCCCTCCTGCTCGATCGGGTTCTGGGTGGCCAGCACGTGAAAGGGCTTGTCCAGCGGATGATGCGTGCCCGCAACCGTGACCTCGCGTTCCTGCATCGCCTGCAACAGCGCGGCCTGCGTGCGGGGCGATGCGCGGTTGATTTCATCCGCCATCAGAAGCTGGCAGAAGATCGGCCCCTCGATAAAGCGAAAGGCGCGTTTGCCATCCTCGCCCACATCCAGCACTTCCGAGCCCAGAATATCGGCGGGCATCAGGTCGGGCGTGAACTGGATGCGGTTGCCCTGCAGCCCCATCACGGTCGAGAGCGTATCGACCAGCCGCGTCTTGCCCAGTCCCGGCAGCCCGATCAGCAGCCCGTGGCCGCCGCACAGCATGGCGGTCAGCGTCAGGTCAACGACATTGCGCTGACCGATGAAACGGCGGTTGATGCTGTCACGCGCGCGGGCAAGTTTCTTGCCTAGCGCCTCGATCTCGTCGACCAGATCGGTGTCATCGCTCATTCGGGGCACTCCTTGCAGGGTAGACGGGCATGATTATGTGCCCCATCAGTGTGAGACATATCGCATGAGGGTCCAATGGCAAAAACCACAGGCGAACAAAATAGCGTGACACCGTCGGCCAATGCCCTGGCCGAGGCGGCATCTGCCGCCAGCACGGGCAAGGGCCTGCCGCCGGTGCATCTGTGGGACCCGCCCTTTTGCGGTGATCTGGACATGCGGATCGCGCGCGACGGCACATGGTTCTATCAGGGCACGCCCATAGGCCGCCCGGCACTGGTACGGCTGTTCTCGACCATCCTCAAGCGCGAGGGGGGCAAGTATTTTCTGGTCACCCCGGTCGAGAAGGTCGGCATCACCGTCGATGATGCGCCCTTTGTCGCCGTCGATTTCCGGGCCGAGGGGCAGGGCGAGGACCAGCGCCTGACCTTCGTGACCAATGTGGGTGATGAGGCAAGCGCCGGCCCCGAGCACCCTTTGCGCGTCATCCGCGACCCCGAGAGCGGAGAGCCCGCGCCCTATATCCACATCCGCGCGGGGCTGGAGGCGCTGATCGACCGCAAGAGTTTCTACCGGCTGGTCGATCTGGGGGCGCACGCCCCGCATGACGGGGCAGAGTGGTTCGGGCTGTGGTCGGGCAGCGTGTTCTTTCCGGTCATCCCGTCACAGGAACTGCCGGGCTGACGGGGCGCGCGAGGCCCTTGCGGGCCTCGCGTCGGGCTTAGTTCCGCGACTTGTCGACCATCTTGCCAGCCGAGATCCACGGCATCATGGCGCGCAGTTTCTCGCCGACCTGCTCGATCTGATGCTCGTCATTCAGGCGCCTTGTGGCCTTGAACATCGGCTGACCGACTGCGTTTTCCTGCATGAAATCGCGCACGAACCTGCCCTGCTGGATGTCGGTCAGAACGGCTTTCATCCGCGCCTTGGTTTCCTCATAAGGCAGGATGCGCGGGCCGCTGACATATTCGCCATATTCGGCCGTGTTCGAGATCGAGTAATTCATGTTCGCGATCCCGCCCTCATAGATCAGGTCCACGATCAGCTTGACCTCGTGCAGACACTCGAAATAGGCCATCTCGGGCTCATAACCGGCCTCGACCAGCGTCTCGAAACCCATGCGGATCAGCTCGACCAGCCCGCCGCACAGCACGGCCTGCTCGCCGAACAGGTCGGTTTCGCATTCCTGACGGAAATCCGTCTCGATGATGCCCGAGCGCCCGCCACCGATGGCCGAACAATAGGACAGACCCAGCTCCATCGCGCGGCCCGTCGCATCCTGATGCACGGCGACCAGACAGGGCACACCGCCGCCCTTGGTGTATTCGCCGCGCACAGTGTGGCCGGGGCCCTTGGGCGCCATCATCAGCACATCGACGCCTGGCTTCGGCTCGATCAGGCCGAAATGCACGTTCAGACCATGGGCAAAGGCAATCGCCGCCCCGTCGCGCAGATTGTCATGGACATATTTGCGATAGGTCTCGGCCTGCAATTCATCGGGCATGGTGAACATGATCAGGTCGCACCAGGCGGCGGCTTCGGCAATGCCCATCACCTGCAGGCCCTCGGCCTCGGCCTTTTTCGCGCTGGCCGATCCCTCGCGCAGCGCGACAGCGACATTCTTCGCGCCCGAGTCGCGCAGGTTCAGCGCATGGGCATGGCCCTGGCTGCCATAGCCCAGAATGGCGATCTTCTTGTCCTTGATCAGGTTCACATCGCAATCGCGATCATAATAGACGCGCATGGCGGTCTCCTCCTTGGGGTGTGTCTGCTGCGCGATCATAGGCAGATACGCGTGAATGTCGTTTCATATCTCGCAATTTTCGCGCAAATCCTGTAAGGATCATTCGCAATAACTCCATAAACGAAGAAACCATGCGCATTGATGACACGGATCGCCGCCTGCTGCGCCAGCTTCTCGCCGCGCCAGAGGCCAGCACCGCCCAGCTCGCCGCCGCTGCCGGCATGACAGAGGCCACCTGCTGGCGGCGGCTGGAGCGGTTGCGCAGCAACGGCATCCTGCGCGGCCAGCACGCGGTCATCGACTGGCGCGCGCTGGGCTGGGCGGTCGAGGTCTCGCTCCGCATCACCCTCGACAAGACCAATCCGCGCGCCTTTGACGAATTCACCGCCGCCGCCCGGCAGGTCCCCGAAGTGCTTGAAATCCAGAGCTTTCTGGGCCGGGTCGATATCCGCCTTAATGTCATTGCCCGCGACATGGCCCATTACCAGCAGGTCTATCGTGACAATATCCTGACCCTGCCCCATATCGCCGATCTCGAAGCGCTGATGCACCTCTCCGACATCAAACACGCCGAAAGCCTGCCGCTGTGACTTTCATCTTTGTTCAAATATCCCGGGGGGCAGGCCCGTCGCCCGCAGTCCCGGCGCCCCGCCTGCGCTGGGGGGCAGCGCCCCCCGCAGCCCGCACATGATCGCGCTCGACGCCACCGACCGCGCGCTGTTGCGCGCCCTTGCACAGGATGCCACCCAAAGCGCCAGCGCGCTGGGCCGTCAGCTTGGCCTCAGCCAGCCCGCGACCTGGCG
>PWWF01000124.1 GCA_003561595.1 Paracoccaceae bacterium
CGCGTGCCATCATTGCTGGCATTATCCACAAAGATGAAATGCTGCACGCCAAGGCGGCGGTAATGGTGCAGGAACCAGTCCAGGCGCTCGGCCTCATTGCGCAGGGTGCAGAACAGCAGGATCGCCCCGCGCGGGATGGGTCTACGCCTCAGACAGGTCAGTTCGCGCGCCTTGAGGATGGCGCGCGCGCGCAGGCGGCGGCGCTTCCAGTGCATCCGAAAGGTGAACCAGCGATCCTGCGCCGGGGGTAGCGGGGTGAACATGCGCGGCCTCTCCTGCGCGGCAGCAGACCCCAATCGCGCCGCAGGCGCAAGCCATCCGTCGCCGCGCGCGACGTCAGCGCCCGTCCTCGCCGCTCGCGCTGGCGTCGTCGCTCAGCCCCTCGATCACATCGCCCATACTGTCGCGGCGCAGCCCGTCCTGTGCGGGTTTCTCGAACTCGGGGGGCGGGGCGGCAGGCGGCGGGTCGCCGCGCAGCACTTCGGGGTTGCGCAGCCAGACATCGCGCTGCGCGAACGGGATCTCGATACCTTCCTCGCGGAAGCGCTGGGCGATCTGGTGGCGGATTTCGGTACGTACCGACAGGCCAAAGGCCACATCACTCAGCACCATGCGCAGCTCGAATTCCAGCGCGTCCGCCCCGAAATCATTGAACAGGACCGTAGGCGGCGGGTCAATCAGCGCAAGCGGCTGCGCATCGCCGATTTCCTGCAGGATGCGTTCGACCTTGCGCGTATCCGACCCGTAGGCCACACCCACAACGACCGATACCCGGCCCAGCGAACTGTAGCGCGTCCAGTTCGTCACGGTGCCCGAGATCAGGTCGGCATTGGGCACGATCACATCGGTCCGGTCAAAAGTCTCGATCCGGGTCGAACGGACCGAGATGCTCTTCACGATCCCCATCGTGCCACCGACCTCGATCCAGTCGCCCTCGGCCACCGGGCGTTCGATCAGCAGGATCACGCCCGAGATGAAGTTCGACACGATGTTCTGCAGGCCAAAGCCGATGCCCACCGACAGCGCGCCCGCGACAATCACCAGGCCCGACAGGTCGATCCCGGCGGTCGAGATCGCGACCAGTGCCGCGATGAAAATCCCGACATAGCCGGTGCCCGAAATAACCGCCTTTTGCCCGCCCGTATCGATCCGCGTCTTGGGCAGGACCGAACTGCCCAGCGCCCCCTGCACGGCACGGGTCAACATGTAGCCGATGGAAAAGACGATGATGAAGCTCAGGATATTGCCGGGCGCGATGCGTGTCTCGCCGATGCGGAAGCCCTCGCGCAGGACCTGAAGGACCTCCATCAACTCGGTGACGCGCATGCCCCAGATCAGCGCGAACAGGGGCAGCGACATCAGCACCAGCGCGAAATTGATCAGCGCAGGGATCAGCGCATCGGGATCGTCGGGGCCACGCTTGGTCAGCAAATCGTAGATGTCACTGACAAGCTGGGTCAGGAAGATCAGCGCCGTGATCATCCCCAGCGACATGATCGCCGGGAACAAGAGCGCCTGTGCCGCCTGCACATAGCCGATGCCCGCAAAGACCGGCGCGCCCAGGCCGATCGCCATGGCCAGCTTGCCCAGTATCCCCAGCATCCGGTCGAAAAAACGGATCTCAAGCTGATCCTCGTCCATCAGGCGCAGATGCATCGACAACAGAACGCCCAGGCGGAACAGCACAACACCCGCCAGCACCATCAACGGAAAGGCGATCACGGAATTGGCGGCATCGGACTGCGCCTCGGGGTTCAGATAGGCTGTCACAAGGAAATACAGGCCAAGGAACAGACCGACCAGATTGGCCATGAACCGCCCTTCGCGCCGTCGTGGCGCAGGCAGGCGCAGCGAGAATTCGGTGTTGTCGCGGATCGGGAACATCTGCCGCCCGGCCCAGCGCGCGGTGAAATATCCCAGACCGGCCGTGACCATAGCCCCGGTCAGCGCTGTGCCGATATCCCCGAACAGCGATGTCGTCTCCAGCGCGAGGGCAAGCGCGAAGACGGCCGCCACGGGCACGATGATCTGCGTCAGCGACATGACCTGCGCCAGCAGCCGTTTGCTGCGCTTGCCGCCCCCTTCGTCCAGCAGCCGCGCCACGAATCGCTCGATCCAGTCGCGTCCGCGCCACAGAACGAAGCCCGAGAACAGCACCAGCAGCAGCACAACCGGCAGGTTCGAGCGGAATTCGCGCATCCGTGCCGGGTCTTCGAGCGAACCAATCGTCTGGGTGGCAAAGGCGAATGTCGTGCCCCAGATCGCGTCGACCGCGGCGACCCAATTGACCGGGTTCAGCGGTGATGGCGACAGCGCGAGCAGTGCTTCGGCCTGACGTTCGCGCAGAGTGGTGTCGATCTGGCGGATCAGCCCGTCCGCGCGGCGAAAGGCTTCTTGTGCCGCGATGCCGGGGGCTTGCAGCGTGGCCAGTTGTTCCGACAGTTCCGCCCGGCGCTCTGCGATCTCGTCGGGCTCCGACTCCCCCTCCTCGGGTGGCGGACCAAGCGCGGCAAGCTGATCACGCGTGGCCGAGATGCGCGAGGCATTGGCATCCTGCGCGGTCAGGAACCGCGCGCGATAGGTCACCAGATCCGAGCGCAGTTCCGACAGCACCGCGTCGCTGGTCAGCGTGCCATCGATCAGAGCTTCGGCCCGGTTGGCGAAGCCGCGCCATTCCTCAACCTCGGACGTCGTCAGTGCGATCTCCGCCTGCGCCTGTATCTGCGCAGGGGCAACAACAATCGCGGTCACGGATAGAAGGACGGCAAGGAAAGCCGCCCTGAGAGTCGAAATCAGCACGGCAGGATCACTCCACCATCACATCGGGCAGCGCGCGGGGGTTGCGGTCCATCCAGTCAGGCACCGGCAGGTCCTTGCTGCGCAGGAAGTCGGGGTTGAACAGCTTGCTTTGATAGCGCGTGCCATAATCGCACAGAATGGTCACGATGGTATGGCCCGGCCCCATCTCGTGTGCCATGCGGATCGCACCCGCCACATTCACACCTGATGACCCGCCCAGGCACAACCCCTCTTCGGCCAGCAGGTCAAAGACGATGGGCAGCGCCTCGGAATCGGGGATCTGGGTGCAGAAATCCGGCACCAGCCCTTCCAGATTGGCCGTGATGCGCCCCTGCCCGATCCCTTCGCTGATCGAATCGCCTTCGGATTTGAACTCTCCGGTCGTGTAGAAGCTGTAAAGCGCGGCCCCCATCGGATCGGCGAGGCCAATCCTTACACCCTTGGGCTGCAACGCCTGCGCCACCCCGGCCAGCGTGCCACCCGACCCGACGGCGCAGATGAAGCCATTGACGCGACCCTCGGTCTGGTCCCAGATTTCGGGGCCTGTGGTTTCAATATGCGCCTGCCGGTTGGCCACATTGTCGAACTGATTGGCCCAGATCGCGCCCGCAGGTTCCGACTTTGCCAGCTCCTCGGCCAGACGCCCGGAATAGCGCACATAATTGTTCGGGTTGCGGTAGGGGGCGGCGGGCACCTCGACCAGTTCGGCCCCTGCCAGGCGCAGCATGTCCTTCTTTTCCTGACTTTGCGTCTTGGGAATGACAATGACCGTGCGAAACCCCATCGAGGCCCCGACCAGCGCCAGCCCGATCCCGGTATTGCCGGCGGTCCCCTCGACAATCGTGCCGCCGGGGCGCAGCGCCCCGCGCGCAACCGCATCGCGGATGATATACAGCGCGGCGCGGTCCTTGACCGACTGGCCCGGATTCATGAATTCCGCCTTGCCCAGAATCTCGCACCCCGTCGCATCGCTGGCCTTGTTCAGCCGGATGAGCGGGGTGTTTCCGATGGCGTGCGACAGATCAGCGTGAATGGTCATGACATGCTCCCGTTTCCCGAGGGGTATGACGTACCGTTCGGGATGGCAAGCGCGTCACACGCGCGCGTGACCCCGCTTGATGCGCGCCTGCCGAATCACAATGTGCCGTAACGCTTGGCCGTGCGCGCATAAAGCCAGAGGCCCCCTGTCACCGCCGTCTGGCTGGCGGCAAAAAACAGCGGGTCGATACCCCCCATCGGGCCAGCCCCCTGCACAAAGGCCAGCACACCCCAGATCAGTGCGACAAAGGCCGCCAGCAGAGCCAGCGACAGGATGAAGACCGACGCACGATCCCCCAGCAACAGCAGGAACGCGCCCAACAGGCCGACCCAGATCGTCACGGTAAACGCGATTGACGACCATTGCGGCAGCTCTGCAAAGAAGGGGCGCAGGCCAAGCGGCGGGGGCAGGATCAGCAAGCCACCCAACGCATCATAGCGCGCGTGAACATATTCGAACCCGTGAAGTGCGAACCACAATGTGCCGACGACACCGAACAGCGTGACGAAGAAACTGCGTTGCTTTGTTGCGGATTTTGCATCGGCCATAGGCAACTCCCTGTTTTGCGTCAGATTGCCCTGCCCCGCGCGCGGTGTCCAGCCCCACAAGGTCCGCTATCCGCCTCTGTGCGCGATTGACATGCAAAACGCCCTGCCGGTGCAGGCAGGGCGTTTGACGATGTCGTAGGTTTCGCGGTGTCAGGCCGCGAACAGCAGACGCGATTCATGCAGGCGCAGGGTCATGCGCGCCGCCTTGAACTTGCCCGCGCCGCGCTGATCGTTCAGTTCGGGAAACAGCGCCATGATCTCGTCGCGCTGCTCGGCGCCCAGACCATCCAGCGAGTATTGCGCGGGTTGGAAGCTCTCGCTCCACAGCCCGTCACCCAGCACGATCTGATGCGAATCGAACATGATATGCACATAGGTGACTGCGCCCGTGTCACGCTCGATCCCCGGATTACCGACCAGATGCCCCGCCGGGACAAGCACTTCGCTTTCCCCGAACAGCACTTCGGCACGCGGTCCGGTGACAAGAACCCGGTGCGACGGCGATACCCGCGTGTCACATTCGGGCGTGTTAGGGCCGAGCGCGCCCGCGCGCAGGATCACCGCTGCGAAACCGGGCATCGCGGCAATGTCAGACTCATTCATTGCACGCTGTCCGACCCATTGCAGCGCCATGTAGCCATGGTCGCGCGTCAGTACCAGATCGCCGGGTTTCAGGTCCTCGACCCGCTTGCGCCCGTCTGCAGTGTCGATCAGCGTGCCCAACACGAAACAGGGGATCTTGACATCCTTGTCATCCCCCAGCTTGTTGCCATCGCCGTCACGATTGAGGTTGATCGCTTTTTCATCCGTCAGTGGCGAAGTCACCTCAATGCTGTTGATCAGCCCCGGTTGCCACCCCGCATCATTGAAATCATCCGAGGGCGAGGCGATCACCAGTTCCTCGCCCGCTTCATTTGTCAGCACAAGATAGAGCGTCTGCCCCTCTTGCTGGAATTCGTCCTTGGTGCCCTCGTTCATCGTGTAGGTCGACAACGCGTTATAGGCCGAGGAGAGCGTGAAGGTCTCACCACCGATCTCGGTGGTTGATCCGATCGGGATCGTGCCAAACTCATTGTCGGTCTGAAAGGTCACCCCGTTCAGGACATCGATCAGGCCTGTCTCATCCGGATCATCGCTCCACTCGAAGCGGGACCCTACCGGCAATGTATCGTCTAGGCCCGGGCTGTTAATCAAGATCAGGTCATTGATTGTTACTTCAGACATTCTAGCCACCCTTCGTCACCAACATCGCGAATTCCCTGAGGACCCGATGGTCCTGATCATGGGCACATCCGCGTGATCCACACTGTCGGCGCGCGCCTTCTCATTTGGAAAGCCCACGTCTCATTCGCACACTATCATATTCAAATGCCGCCCGAATAAGGCAAAAAAATGTCAGAACCCGATAGAATGCTTGGCAAGGCGCAGATTGCTTGCGTTTTGAAAACAATGTTGGGCGGTGTCGTGGGTTGCCACGAGAACACGAACAATTTTCACTGTCCCACACGGCATTCGGCGGTCGCCACAGGGACGACCGCCGATTCGCAACCTGCATTCAGGGGTCAGGGAATCGCGCGCCGATACAGATGCCAGGTCGCATGCCCAAGAACCGGCAGCACCACGAACAGACCCAGAAAGGCCGGGATCATCGCGACAAACAGCAGCCCCGCGATCACGGCAGCCCAGGTCAGCATGACCTTGAGATTCAGGCGCACCGTCTCGACACTGGTGATCATGGCGGTCACGAAATCGACCTCGCGCTCCAGCAGCATCGGCAGGCTGATCACAGTCACCGAAAACAGAAACAGCGCGACCAATGCGCCCACGATACTCCCCACCAGCAGCATCGACACGCCACCTGCGGACCACAGCATGCCCATAGTCTCGAACCCGATGCCCGTGCGCGCCATGAAAATCGCAAATATCCCACGCGCGAGGATGATCCAGAAACCAAAGACAATCAGCACCATGACCGCGATCAGGGCAAGCTGGCCATCGCCCCGGCCTTTCAGCGCGCTCAGCACGGGCGGCCAGTTCAGCGGCTCTCCAGCTTCGCGACGGCGGCTGACCTCATAGAGGCCGATAGCGGCGAACGGGGCAAAGAGCGGAAAGCCCGCAGCAATGGGAATGAACCAGACAGGTTGCCCGGCGGCCCCCAGCCCGAACCACAATCCCAGCCCGCCCAGCACATAGACCAGAGCAAAGAACAAGCCAAAGGCGGGTGCGGCACGGAAATCATCCCAGCCCTGATGCAATACCGCGCGCAGATCGGCCTCGGACAATGTACGCGGGCTTGCGGCAGGCGGGGTGCCGGGAAGGATCTCGTCACTCATCTGTTGTGTCTCCTGTCAGCGTCAGGGGCCAAGTATGGAAAGCGTCCCGCTCTCTGGCAAGTGAATTCACGCAGGAATAGAGCCTTTAAAACATCTATCTGGAGCGCATGTTTCGTGCCAGCCCCGCCCCGCAGGGGCGAGCGCGCGCGAGCGGGTCATGGGCGGGTGGGAGGGGACCCCGAGCGCGCGCTTTCACTCGCCCGCCGTTGCCTCGGCGCGCGACTTGCCGGCCACATCCAGCGCCAGCGTCGCCGCCATGAACCCGTCGAGCGCCCCGTCCAGCACGCCCTGACTGTCCGAGGTCTCATGCCCCGTGCGCAAATCCTTCACCATCTGATAGGGATGCAGCACATAGGACCGGATCTGGTTGCCCCAGCCCGCATCGCCCTTGGCCTCATGCGCGGCATCGATCGCCTCGGTCCGCTTGCGCAGTTCCATCTCATACAGGCGCGATTTCAGCGCGTTCATGGCGATCTCGCGGTTCTGGTGCTGCGATTTCTGGCTTGATGTCGTCACGATCCCGGTCGGGATATGCGTGATCCGCACCGCCGAGTCGGTCGTGTTCACATGCTGCCCCCCCGCACCGGAAGAGCGATATGTATCGATCCGAATATCGGACGGATTCACCTCAATCTCGATATTGTCGTCCACCACCGGATAGACCCAGACCGAGCTGAAGGATGTATGCCGCCTTGCGCTGCTGTCATAAGGCGAGATGCGCACCAGCCGGTGCACGCCTGATTCCGATTTCAGCCAGCCATAGGCATTATGGCCCGTGATCTTGTAGGCGACCGACCGGATGCCCGCTTCCTCGCCTGGCGATTCTGACATCAGCTCGACCGTGTAGCCCCGCTTCTCGGCCCAGCGCACATACATCCGCGCCAGCATCGCGGCCCAGTCACAGCTTTCCGTGCCGCCCGCACCGGCATTGATCTCCAGAAACGTGTCATTGCTGTCCGCCTCACCATTCAGCAGCGCCTCCAGCTCTTTCTCAGCCGCGCGCTTTGCCAGTGCGGCCAGATCAGCCTCGGCCTCGGCCACGACCTCGGCATCGCCTTCGGCCTCGCCCAGCTCGATCAGGCCGGTCTGGTCCTCCAGCTCCTGCGCGATGCTGCGATAGGTGTCCAGCGCGTCCGACAGTTTCTGCCGGTCGCGCATCAGAGTTTGCGCGCGGGCCGGGTCATTCCACAGGTCGGGGTCCTCGGACATCGCGTCAAATTCTTCCAGCCGGTGCGGCGCCGTCTCGATATCCATGCGCTGGCCCAGAAGCGTCAGTGACTTGCGGATCGCCTCAATCGTGTTCTGCGTTTCGGAACGCATGTCATTCACCGTGTTCTGAAAGTGTTGCCCTGCGCCCTGTCCATAGCGCGCAGGGTCGCAGGGGACAAGCCGACCGGGCTAGTAAAGCCCCCCGGTCGACACTGTGCCAAGGCTGGCCGGCCCGCTGGACGTCGATCCGCGCCCCGGATCCTCGCGCTCCAATGCTTCATAGCTCTCGCCGGGGACATGCATGGGCAGATCGCCACCCAGCGCGAATCCACCGTCGATCACTGCGGCCAGACCAAAGATCGGCTCGACCCCTTCGCGGAAGAATTCAGCCTGCACATGCGACCCGCTGGCCCCATCGGGCAGGCGCGCGCCAGTGTTGCGGTCGATATTCAGGAAATACCCGCCTTCGGGCACGGCAAAGCGCCCGCCGCCATATTTCTCGATCGCTTCCTGCATGAATTCATTGAAGACCGGACCGCAGATCGCCCCGCCGCCAGCCCCGCGCCCCAGTGGGCGCGGCTGATCATAACCGATATAGCACCCGGCCACGATGTTGGAGGTATAGCCCACGAACCACGCATCGCGCCCGTCATTGGTGGTGCCGGTCTTGCCCGCTGCCGGAACCGGCAGATTGACCGTGCGCGCCGCTGTGCCCCGATCAACCACGCCCTGCATCATCGAGGTCAGCTGATACGCGGTCACGGCATCCATCACCCGCGTGCGACCATGCGTGATCCAGGGCTCGCGCCCCTGCGCCAGATCGCGTTCCGTGCAATCAACGCATTCGCGCTGGTCATGACGGTAGATGGTTTCGCCCCAGCGATTCTGCACCCGGTCGACCAGCGTCGGCTCCACGCGCTCGCCGCCATTGGCGAACATCGCATAGGCCGCGACCATGCGGAACAGCGTGGTTTCCTGGCTGCCCAACGCATTGGCCAGAAATTGTTCCGCCCGGTCATAGACGCCGAACCGCTCGGCATAGCCACCCACGACATCCATCCCGATTTCCTGCGCCAGTCGCACGGTCATCAGGTTACGCGACAATTCGACCCCCCGGCGCACCGGGGTCGGGCCGTAGAACTGGTTGGACGCATTGGTCGGCCGCCAGACGCCCTGCGCGGTATCCACCTCGATGGGCGCATCCACGATAATCGTGGCCGGGGTAAAGCCCGAATCCAGCGCAGCGGCGTAGATAAAGGGCTTGTAGGCCGATCCCGGCTGGCGCTGCGCCTGTGTGGCGCGGTTGAAGACCGAGGACTGATAGGAAAAGCCCCCCTGCATCGCGATCACGCGGCCCGTGTTCACGTCCATCGCCATGAACCCGCCCTGCACTTCGGGGATCTGGCGCAGTGACCAGCGGATAAAGCTGCCATCGCTGTCGGATGTCACCTTGCGCACATAGACCACATCGCCCACGTCCAGATTGTCCGACAGCGACCCGCGCGCCCAGTCGATATCCGACCGGGGCACGACATGGGGGGCGTTTTCCTCGGGGTCCACGCCTTCGATGCCCAGCCGCGCCTGATCGGCGCTGACCTCAAGCACGACAGCGGGGTGCCAGCGATTGCCCAGCGTCACATCGCGCGCCAGATCCAGCCGCGACAGCGCCTCGCGCCACTCGCTCTCATTTTCCAGCAGGCTCGGGTCGATCGTCTCGCCTGCGGTGCGCAGCTGCCCCAGATTGCGGTCATAGCGTTCCAGCGCGCGCTGCAGCGCATGGGCGGCGGCGACCTGCATTTCCGGATCAATCGTGGCGCGAATGCTCAGACCACCTGCAAAGAACTCATCCTCGCCAAAGGTGCCGGAAAGCTGGCGGCGAACTTCGTCGGTGAAATAGTCGCGCGCGGGCAGGCTGGTGCGCGGGCTGTCGAAATCACCCGATTGCACCGTGCGCAGCGGTTCGGCGCGGGCGGCATCATGTTCCGCCTGGGTGATGAATTCGTTGCGCAGCATCTCGCCCAGCACGTAATTGCGTCGCGCCACCGCGCGATCCACATTTCGCACCGGATGAAATACCGACGGCGCCTGCGGCAATGCGGCCAGATAGGCCAGCTCGTGCAGTTCCAGCTCATCGAGGTTCTTGTTGAAATAGGTCTGCGCGGCGGCCGTCACCCCGTAAGAGTTCTGCCCCAGAAAGATCTCGTTGAGATACAGTTCAAGGATCTGGTCCTTGCTCAGCGTGCCCTCGACCCGGCTGGCAAGGATCAATTCCTTGATCTTGCGCTCGCCCGTGCGGTCGCCCGACAGAAGGAAGTTCTTCATAACCTGCTGCGTGATGGTCGAGGCGCCGCGCAATGTCTCCCCCCGCGTGGCGACGGCTTCATAGGCGGCCACGGCCATGGCGCGGGCATCAAACCCGGCATGCGCATAGAAATTCCGGTCCTCGGCAGCGATAAAGGCATTGCGGACCTGCTCGGGGATGTCGTCAATCGGCGTGAACAGACGCCGCTCCAACGCGAATTCGTCGATCAGGCGCCCCTCGCCGGAATAGATGCGGCTGATTGTGGGCGGGGCGTAGTTGGCAAGCTGCTCATGGCTGGGCAGGTCCTGGCTGTAATACCAGAACACACCGCCAAGGGCGATCACGCCGAAGAACAGCCCCGTGATCAGAAAACTGAACAGGCCGCCGAAGAAGGATAGAATCGCGCGTAACACCAGAACCTCTCAGGGTAGCAACGCCCACCATATACGCCCTGTCGCGCTGCGCGTCAAAACGCAGGGCGATCAATATTCGGTTTATCGGCAAATCAGCGGTGCGCCTGCCTGCCTGCCTGCGGCTCAAGCCGCGTGATCTCAAAGCGCACGGTGCCCACGGGCAGGCCCCAGCGGGTGACAACCGCGTCATTGATGATCTGCCCGTCCGGCCCGTGATAGATCACATCCTCGAACCCCAGCCGCGTGATCTGACCCTCGGAGTCGAAATCCGCGATGTAGGACAGCCGGATCTCGGTGCCTGCCTCGACAACTTCGGCCACGCCCACAGTGTCATCGCGCCGCCCCGTCCAGCGGCCAGGGCCTGCGCGGTCGAACACCCAGGTCAGGCGGTTCTCTTCGCCGTCATCATAGAAGAAATCCTCCACCACAGTCAGGCGATCCCCTTCCAGCCACCCGTCCAGATCGGCGCGAAAGCGCCGCTCGCTGCCGGTCAGACTGACGCGGAACACGCCGGTTCCGGTCGCGCGGCCTGCAAAGGCCGCCTCCAGCGTGATGGGGCGCAACGGCCCCTCGGGCGAGGGCGGGACGCGCGAACAGGCCGCAAGCGCAAGCGAACCGGCAAGCACGGAACGGCGGGTAAGCAGGATCATGGGCGGCGCCTTTTTTGCTGACTGAGGGGCGATTTAATGCGCCCGGCGCGCGTATCCAGCAGGATTGTCTGATTCGCCTAGCGGCGGCGCAGCCCTTGCAACGTCGAGTCTTCTTCCTGCCACCCCTCCAGCGCATCGGCCAGCACGCGCGCCATATGCGCGTGCCATTCCGGGTCCTGCAACTGCTCCATGTCGCGGGGGTTTGACATGAAACCCAGCTCGATCAGGACCGAGGGCATGTCCACGGCCCGCAACACCGTAAAGGCCCCCGATTGCACAGGGCGGCGGTGCAGCCGCAACCCGGCCTCACCCACATGATCGACCAGCGTATCCGCCAAAGCCTTCGCGCGCGGGGCGGTGTCCTGCCAGGCGACAGCCATCAGGACGCGCGCAATCTCATCAGTATTGCCGGTCATATCGACCCCGGCCAGCATATCGGCGCGGTCATGGCGCTCGGCCAGATAGGCCGCGGAGTCGTCGCTGGCCTCATCCCCCAGCAGATAGACGATGGTGCCGCTGGCCATGCCCTCGGGCAGCGCATCTGCGTGCAGCGACACAAACAGATCGGCCCCGGCTGCGCGGGCCGCACGGATACGCCCGTCGAGCGACACGAACACATCCGCATCCCGCGTCATCGCCACGTCGAACACGCCACGGCGCAGCAATTCCTCGCGCAGGATGCGGGCGAACTGCAGCACCAGATCGGATTCGCGCACGCCGTCCCGCTTTGCCCCCGGATCAATGCCGCCATGGCCCGGATCCAGCATCACGACAGGGCGGCGCGGAGCCTCGGGCGGGGGCGGGTCGGCATCGGGGTGCAGCAGCGCGGCATGGGTGCGGGCGACAAACTGCGCCTCGGAATGCGCACCCATGTCGAATTCCTCATCCGTGGCGCGCGACAGGCGCAGCGCGATCCGCGCGCGGCCCGTGTCCGGGTCCACCCGCTGTTCGGTCGTGGCGGGCAGCCAGGGGCCATTCAACTCAAGCACCAGGCGTGCCCAGCCATCGGGCAGATGGCCCAGCCGCTGCGCGGCCACGGCACCGCCCTCATCAGGGATCGTCGCGCCGCCCCAGTCCACAGTGTTGATATCGACCACGATGCGCGGCGGCGCGGCCAGGATGCGGGTCCGAAAGGGTGCGGGCTGCGACAGCGCGATATCGACCGCCAACTCGCCGCGCGTGGCGCTGATCGCGCTGTCCCCGACGATCAGCCGCGCCTGCGCGGCCTGCCCACCCTGCGCCATCGCGCCGCCCGCCTGCAACAGCAGGATGGCGGCGGCCATCAGGGTCCGGGCGAAAATCATCACCTGCACGACATGCCTCTTGCTCTGTCCGATGGCCTTGCGGCGTGGCCATGTGTTTTGGCATGATATACACGGTCAGGGCCGCGCGCGAAACATGCAAGCGGCATTCGGTGATGGCGCAGGCGGCTCACAATGCCGCCAGACATGTTTTGCCGCAGCGAAAGACTCGCGGACAGGGTTGATTCCAACGCGCCCGCGCGGTTTAAGACGGCATAACAGCCAGACGCGGACCCTGTCGGTCACCCGGCCCCGCACGATCTGGCACGGATTTGAAGAACAGGAGCCCCCGATGACCCTTCCGCTGAGCGATTCTGCACTTATCGGAACCTGCCTTGCAGCCTCTGCACTGGGGCTGCTGGTGCTGACAGGCGGCGGGGGCAATGGCGCGCCCGACGCGGATACCGTTGCAACTGCGCAGGTCGAGGACGCGCCCGCACCCGAACCCGAAACGCAGGCCATGTCGGACGCACCGGCGGATGTTGACGAGGAGTTCGGCGATCAGGTCCGCGCCTATCTGCTGGACAACCCCGAAGTCATCTTCGAGGCCGTCGCCGTCTATGAAGAGCGCAACATGGCCGCGCAGACCGACATGAGCCGCGAATTGATCGCGGCAAATGCCGATGCGATTTTCGATGACGGGTTCTCCTGGGTGGGCGGGAACCCGGATGGTGACATCACGCTGGTCGAGTTTGTCGATTACCGCTGCGGCTTCTGCCAGCGCGCGCATGATGAGGTGTTCGGCTTTGTCGAGGCGGATGGCAACACGCGGCTGATCATGAAGGAATTTCCCATCCTTGGCCCCGAATCCGAAATGGCCGCGCGCTATGCCATCGCGGTGCTGAACGAAAAGGGCGATGATGCCTATGAGCAGGTGCATGGCGCGCTGCTGGGCCATGACGCCCCGATCACGGATGAAGCGCTGAGCGATCTCTCGGCAGATCTGGGGCTGGATCATGACGTGATCGCCGCCGCGATGGACAGCGATGCCACGACCGAGGTGATCGTGGCGAACCGTGACCTCGCCCAGCGCCTGCAGATCACCGGCACACCGACATTCGTGATGGAAGATGAAATGATCCGCGGCTTTGTCGAGGCGGATGTCCTGGCCAATGTCGCGGCTGACCTGCGCGACTGATGGCGTTCAGCCCCCGGTGCGAGCACGCCGCGCCGGGGGCTGACACTTCAGAGTGTCGCGTTTGTGGCGCCGCCATCCAGAAGCAGGTTCTGCCCCACGATAAAGCCCGCATGCGCCGAGCACAGAAACGCACAGGCCGCGCCGAACTCGGCTGCCGTGCCGTAGCGGCCCACGGGGATGGTCGCCTCGCGCTTGGCGCGCGCCGCCTCCATCGAGATGCCCTCGGATTTTGACACGCCACCATCGAGCGCCGTGGCGCGGTCGGTGTCATGAATGCCGGGCAGCAGGTTGTTGATGATAACGCCCTCGCCCGCAACCTGCCGCGACGTGCCCGCGACATAGCCCGTCAGCCCCGCGCGCGCACTGTTCGACAGACCCAGCACCGCTACCGGCGATTTGACCGAGACCGAGGTGATATTCACCACCCGTCCCCAGCCCCGGTCCATCATGCCGGGGACCAGCGCTTTCATCAGCGCGATCGGGGTCAGCATGTTGGCATCCAGCGCGCCGATGAAATCCTCGCGGTCCCAGTCGGTCCACATGCCCGGCGGCGGGCCGCCCGCATTCGTCACAAGGATATCGACATCGCCAGCGGCGGCCAGCACGGCGGCACGCCCGTCCTCGGTCGTGATATCGGCGGCGACACTCGTCACCTCGACCCCGTGGGCGGCGCGGATGTCGGCGGCGGCCTCTTCCAGCGCATCACTGCCGCGTGCGTTCATCACCAGATGCACGCCCTCGGCGGCCAATGCCTCGGCACAGCCCCGCCCCAACCCCTTGCTGGACGCACAGACCAGCGCGCGTTTGCCTGAAATCCCCAGATCCATCGCATACCCTCCATTCCGGTTTTCCGCCCAGCGGTAGCACCCTCTGTCCGAAGGGGGAAGACCCGGACATGGCCTGTTACCGACAGGACCATGTCGCAAACAGCAACTTTTTTGGCGTTCGGGGTGGATTCTTAGGCAAGCACACTGTTACGCATGAAGGACACGAAATAATTCGACTTCACCTGCAAGACAGGAGCGACCATGTATCGGAAGGTCATATTTCCGGTCGATTTGTCACATATCGACCAGCTCGACAAAGCGCTGAAGATCGCAACCGATCTGGCGCATCATTTCAAGGCAGAGCTATGCTTTGTAGGCGTAACCGGAACGGCGCCGAGTGCGCTCGCCCATACGCCCGCCGAGTACACGCAGCGGCTTGAGAAATTTGCGCAGGATCATGGCGGCACGTCCGGGCTGAACACCTCTGCGAAAGCCTGCGTGAGCAGTGACCCTGCCATCGACACGGACAAGACCCTGCTTCAGGCCATCCGCGATCTGGGTGGCGATCTGGTGGTGATGCAAACGCATGCCCCCAGCGCCGTTGACTACATCTGGGCCGGGCATGGTGACACGATCGCCGCGCATTCGGAGGCTTCGGTCTTTCTGGTGCGCTGAACTATCGGCGAAACCCATAACAAACAAAAACGGAGAGGATCATGTCAGACACAAACGAGAACGAGTCGGCAGAGCCGGAAACGGACGCCCTGCCCGAACCCGAAGGGGCGTCCGATATCATCGATACCGAATACGAGATCGGTCAGGACAATGTGACTCCCAAGATCGGTCCCTTCGGTCTGGACATTCACAACCCGGTCTTTGCGATCTCGGGCATTGTGGTGGTGGCCTTCGTCATCATTACGCTCGCGTTTCAGGACGTGGTCGGCCCGGCGCTGGGTGATCTGCGTGGCTTCCTGACCTCGAGTTTCGACTGGTTCCTGATCATGGCAGGCAATATCTTCGTGCTTGTCTGCCTCGGCATCCTGGTCTCACCGCTGGGCAAGGTGCGGATCGGCGGCGCGGATGCGACGCCTGATTACGGCTATGCCGGCTGGTTCGCGATGCTGTTTGCCGCCGGCATGGGCATCGGGCTGATGTTCTTCGGCGTGCTGGAACCGGCCTATTACTTTGCCACCCCCTGGGGCGATCAGCCACTGATGAACGAGATCGGCATTGTCGATGGCGAACTGGCCGACCCTGCGGCGATCGAGGCCGCGCGCCTGTCGGCGATGGCCGGGACAATCTACCACTGGGGCCTGCACCCCTGGGCGATCTATGCCGTGGTGGCGCTGAGCCTCGCGCTCTTTGCCTATAACAAGGGCCTGCCGCTGACCGTGCGTTCGATCTTCTACCCGATCTTCGGCGAGCGGATCTGGGGCTGGCCGGGCCATGTCATCGACATTCTGGCGGTCTTTGCCACGCTGTTCGGGCTGGCCACCTCGCTGGGGCTTGGTGCACAACAGGCCTCTGCCGGGATCGGCTTTGTCTTCGGGATCGAGGGCGCGGGCGAGAGCGTTACCTTCGCAGTGGTCCTGATCGCCATAATCACCGCCTTGGCCCTGATCTCGGTGCTGCGCGGGCTTGAGGGCGGCGTCAAGCGTCTGTCCGAGCTGAACTTGATCCTGGCAATGGTGTTGCTGGCCTTCGTCGTCCTGGTGGGGCCGACGGCGGTGCTGTTTGGCCAGTTCTTCGGAAATGTCGGCGCCTATTTCTCCGAGATGCTGGCGCTGTCGAACCCGGTCGGGCGCGACGATGATGGCTTCCGTCAGGGCTGGACGGCCTTTTACTGGGCGTGGTGGATCAGCTGGTCGCCTTTTGTCGGCATGTTCATCGCACGGGTCAGCCGCGGTCGCACGGTGCGCGAGTTCATCACCTGCGTGCTGCTGATCCCGACGATCGTTTCGGCGATCTGGATGACGGCCATGGGCGGCACCGCGATTGACCAGATGATCAATCATGTTACGGAAAGCGCAGTCTATGGCTTCGTGGTCGCGGATTACGTGCCGGAACTGTCGCTCTTCGGGATGCTGTCGGAACTGCCCTTCGCGGCCATCACCTCGATGATCGGGATCATTCTGGTGATCGTGTTCTTCGTCACCTCCTCGGATTCGGGGTCGCTGGTGATCGACACGATCACAGCGGGCGGCAAGATCAACGCGCCTGTCAGCCAGCGCGTGTTCTGGGTGATCTTCGAAGGGCTCATCGCCGCAACCTTGCTGATCGGCGGCGGGCTTGTCGCGTTGCAAGCTGCCTCGGTCTCGACCGGGCTGCCCTTTGCGCTCGTGCTGCTTCTGGCCTGTTACGCCCTGATCAAGGGGCTGATGAGCGAACCGCGCTGACGCGGCACATCACACAACCTGAAAAGGCGCCCCATCGCGGGCGCCTTTTTCATGCGGCAAGCTGACGCCGGGTCGCGCTTGCGAGAGGTGGCTGATCACGCCAAGCTCGGTCCCATCTCTGGGAGGAGGACCCATGCGCAAAACGATCCTGACAGCCATCGCGCTGTCATTCACCGCCCTGCCCGTGCTGGCCGATCCGGTCCATGGCCTGTGGCAGACCCGGCCCGATGACAATGGCAATTTCGGGCATGTCCGGATGCAGACCTGTTCCAATGGCAAGATCTGCGGCGGCCTGATCGCCGCGTTCGACGGCAGCGGCCAGCAGATCGAATCGGAGAATGTGGGCCGCGCGCTGATCTGGGACATGGAACCGCAGGGCGACGGCCAGTATCGCGAGGGCCGCGTCTGGGCCCCCGACCGCGACCGCACCTATAATGCGCGGATGGAATTGCGCGGCGACACGCTGGGCGTGTCGGGCTGCATTCTGATGGTCTGCCGCGAACAGGAATGGACGCGCCTGCAATAATACCCCCGCGCCCCCATGACAGGGGCGCTGTTTTGCCTATACTGCGCGCGGGTCTGATCCGGATACGGGGGCACGCGCGCGGCTTTGGCACATACCGTTGCATATACCTATGAATGCGAGGTGTTTCGCGCCGATGATCTGCGCGTCGCCTGGGGCATCAACGAAGGCGACGCGCTGGCGCGGCCCGAGGCATGCTGCGCGGGCGACCGCTACCGTTTGCGCCCCGATGCCGCGCCGCTGATGCTGCATCTGAACATGGGCGAACAGATCACTGTCGCAAGCGCCCCGCTGGACGGGCTGCAGGGCTGTGCGCTTGGTGTGCATGGCGCGCTGCGGCTGATGTCGGTCGATGGCGACACGCTGTCGGGGCTGGTGCTGCAGGCCGGGGCGGAGGGGATGTTCCTGCCGCTCAGCCCGATGCGCCCGCAGACCGATTACGCCCTGATCGAGATCGACACTGACGCCGCCGCCCTGCGCATGGCCGAGATGGTGCAGGGCTGTTTCGGCCCCGGCACACGCATCACCATGGCCGATGGCAGCCTGCGCCCGGTCGAGGCGCTGGCGCCCGGTGACAGCGTGCGCACCCGCGATCACGGCCCCCAGCCCCTGCGCTGGATCGGCAAACTCACGAAACGCGCGCATGGCCCCTTTGCGCCCGTGACCTTTCCGCCGGGACTGCTGGGCAATCTGGGGCCGCTGACGCTGGGGCCATTGCAGCGCATCTTTCTGTATCAGCGGGGCGAGGACCGGCTGGGCGAACGGGCCGAGGTGCTGGTGCAGTCGCAATACCTGGTCGATGGCGCGCGCGTGCTGCAACGCGAGGGGGGCTTTGCCACCCATTACAGCCTGGCCTTTGACGACCATCAGATCATCTATGCCGAAGGGATTCCCGTCGAAAGCCTGCTTGTATCGCGCGCCACAGTGGCGCGCCTGCCCGACAGTCTGGCACAGGATCTTTCGGCGCGTTTTCCGCATCTGAACCAGCGCGCCCATTTCGCGCAGGACCTCTCGGCCGATCTGGTCACGACGGGTCTGCGCGACACGCTGCTGCGCTCGCAAGCCAAGTAATGCCGATATGCTGGGGCCGGGCGAAAGGAAAGTGACGCGCGCGGTCCGATCTGCTAAGCCATCCATATCCGCGTGATTTCGAGATTTCAGCCCCGTGTTCGACCCCAAGACGATTCTGGCCGCAACCGACCTGACGCGACGTTCGCGCGCGGTGGCCAAACGTGCAGCATTGCTGGCGCGGTTGCATGGGTCACGGCTGGTGCTTGTTCACACGATCGAGCCCCGCAAGCAGACCGTCGCGCGTATCAGCCTGCGCAAGTTCACGGACCCCAACCGCAACGCCGAGGCCCAGTTGCAGACGATCTGCGCGGCCTATCCCGATCTGGATATCAGCTACCGCATCCTGACCGGCCCGCCCGCAACGCTTGTGCCCGAACTGGCCGAAGAGATCGGTGCCGATCTGATCGTTCTGGGCCTGCATCTGCCCCGCCGCGTGCTGGAAACCCTGCGCCTGACCAATCTGGAACGGATCACGCAGGCCGCGCGCTGCCCTGTTCTGATCGCGCATCGCGACGAGATGTTGCCCTATCGCCGCGTGCTGGGCGCGATCACATTTGCGCCCGCCTCGGCGCAGGCGCTGCGTGTGGCCGCCCGACTGGCGCCCGAAGCCGAGATGCACGCCATCCACGCCATCGACAAGCCGATGCCTGCCAG
>PWWF01000291.1 GCA_003561595.1 Paracoccaceae bacterium
CCTGTGCGCTGGTACACGCTGGACCGCGTGAACAACCGCACGCATCGCAAGTTCCTGATCGTCGATGGTCAGGTGGCCTTTACCGGCGGGGTCGGGATTTCGGATGAATGGCAGGGCACTGCGGCCAACCCCGACGAATGGCGCGACACGCATTACCGCATCACCGGGCCTGTCGTGGCCGAATTGCAGGGCGGGTTCGTGTCAAACTGGGTCGAGGATACAGGCGAATTGCTGCAGGGCGCGCGCTTTTTCCCAGCGCTTGAACAAGAGGGCGAGATCACCGCGCAGCTTGTGCTCTCTTCGACCGGCAGTCGCAACTACATGCATATGATGCTGATGACTGCCATCGCATCGGCGGAACAGCATATCCGTATCACGACCCCGTATTTCGTGCCCGATGACGTGGCCATCGCACAATTGCTGCAGGCCCGCGACCGCGGGGTCGAGGTCGATATCATCGCGCCGGGCGAGCATATGAGCAAAGAGGTCGTGCGCAACGCCTCGCGCCATTTCTGGGGGCCGCTGCTGGATGCGGGCGTGCGCATCCACGAATTTGAGCCGACCTTCATGCATGCCAAGCTGCTGATCGTGGATGATGTGTTCACCTCTGTCGGCTCGACCAATTTCGATGAACGCTCTTTCCGCCTGAATGATGAGGCCAATCTGAACGTGTTCGATCAGGGCTTTGCCGAGGATCATATCGCGATCTTCAACGCCGATCTGGCACGCGCGCGCCGCATTTCGCTGGAAGAATGGCAAAACCGCCCGCTGCAAAAGCGTGCGTCCGACTGGGTCTGGAGCTGGCTGCGCGCCCAGTTCTGACACCCTGCGCCCCCGCCGGACAATTGCGAAGCGGTTTGAACCGCTGCGCGGGACAGGCTAAGCTTGGCCATGGTCTCGGCAATCTGAGATAACCGACATGTCACAGGCTCCTGCACCGCCTGTCTTTCGCGCGCGCGGCGTGACGCGGGTCTATCGGACCGGCACTGTCGCCGTCTGGGCCTTGCGCGGGGTGGATCTGGACCTGGCCGAGCGCGAATTGGTCGTGCTGCTTGGCGCGTCGGGCTCTGGCAAATCCACGCTTGTGAACATCCTGGGCGGGCTCGACCTGCCATCCGAGGGGCGGGTCTTCTTTCGCGATCGCGAACTGACGCGCGCCAGCGACCGCGACCTGACCCTGTTCCGGCGCGACCATGTGGGTTTCGTCTTTCAGTTCTACAATCTGGTTCCCAGCCTGACCGCGCGCGAGAATGTGGCCCTTGTGACCGAGATCGCGCGCAACCCCATGCGCCCCGAAGAAGCGCTGGAACGTGTCGGCCTGTCCGGCCGGATGGACCATTTCCCGGCAGAGCTGTCGGGCGGTGAACAGCAGCGCGTGGCGATTGCCCGCGCGATTGCCAAGCGCCCCGATGTCCTGTTGTGCGACGAACCCACAGGCGCGCTGGATTCTGCCACCGGCGTGCAGGTTCTGGCCGCGCTGCACGAGGTCAATCGCGAACTTGGAACGGCAACTGTGCTGATCACCCATAATGCCGCGATCCGGAAAATCGCCCATCGCGTGATCGTTCTGGCCGATGGCGTGGTGAAAAGCGACACGGTCAATACCACCCGCATCGCCCCGGAACAGGTGTCATGGTAGGCGCGCTTGACCGCAAGCTGGTGCGCGATCTGGGGCGCATCTGGGCGCAGACATTGGCCATCGCGTTGGTTCTGGGCTGCGGGATCATGATGCTGGTGGGCGCGCAGGCCACAGAGCAGACCCTGCGCGACACGCAGGCCGCCTGGTACGAACGCCACCGCTTTGCCGATGTCTTTACCGGTGTCAGCCGCGCGCCTGCCTCGGTCGTTTCGGATATCGCCGCGCTTGACGGGGTCGCGCAGGCCGAAGGACGGATCAGCTTTGGCGCGATGCTCGATCTGGACGGGATGGAGGAACCCGCGACCGCGCAGGTGCTGTCGCTGCCCCAACGTCCGGGGCTGAACCTGCCGCTGGTGCAGCGCGGGCGATTGCCCGCGCCCGACGCGACCAGCGAGGTCGCGCTGAACGAACCCTTTGCCGAGGCGCATGGCCTGTTCCCCGGCGCGCGGTTTCGCGCCGTGCTGAACGGGCAGCTGCGCGAGCTGGAGGTGACGGGCTGGGTGCTCAGCCCCGAATTCGTCTATACGATGGCGCCGGGCGCGCTGTTGCCCGATGACCGACGTTTCGGCCTGATCTGGATGCCCGAGACAAGCGCCAGCGCCGTGATGGATATGGGCAGCGCCGTGAACCAGATCAGCCTGCGCCTGTCACGCGGCGCGGATGAGCGCGCCGTGATCGACGCCGTGGACCGCATGCTTGACCCATGGGGCGGAACCGGGGCCTATGGGCGCGACCGGCAAAGCTCGCACGCGTTTCTGGAAAGCGAATTGCAGCAGCTTGGGGTGATGGCCGCGTTTCTGCCGCCGATCTTCCTGCTGGTCGCGGCCTTTCTGGTCAATATGGTGCTGGGGCGGCTGATCGCGCTGGAACGCGCGCAGATCGGGCTGTTGAAGGCCATCGGCTACAGCGCGCGCGAAATCGGCTGGCATTACCTGAAACTCGCGCTGGCAATCGGGGTTCTGGGCTGGGCCGCAGGGGCGGGTTTCGGCTGGTGGATCGCCGAGGCGATGATCGGGCTTTACGCCGATTTCTTTCGCTTCCCCTTTCTGATCCGCAGTCAGGGGACGGGCGCGCTGTGGATGGGGGCCGCGCTTGCGGCTGTGACGGTTCTGCTGGGTGCGGGGCGTGCGGTCTGGGCGGCACTGCGCCTGCCCCCGGCCGAGGCGATGCAACCCCCTGCGCCACCGGGCTTTTCGCGCGGGCCTGCGGACCGGTTGCTGGCCTGGATGCAGTTTCGCCAGACCACGATGATGATCTTCCGCTCTATCCTGCGCTGGCCTGCGCGCGCGGCGATCACGCTGATCGGCGTGTCCGCCTCGGTCGCGGTGCTGGTCATGTCCTATTTCATCTTCGACAGTGTCGATGCGCTGTCTGACACGCTGTTTTCGCAAGCCAATCGCCAGCACATGACCCTGACACTGGCCGATGCGCGACCCGAGAGCGCCGTGCGCGATGCCCATGCCCTGCCCGGCGTCACCCGTGCCGAAGGGGCCTTTGCCATGCCGGTGCGGCTGGTCAACGGCCATGTGGCGCGGTTATCGGCGCTGCAGGGGCATTTCCCGGACGCGACGCTGACGCAGCTTGTCGATGATGCAGGCCGCGTGATCACCCCGCCCGAGGATGGGCTGGTCATTCCCGAAACGCTCGCGGCGGCCCTGGGCGTCAGCCCCGGCGAGCACCTGCGCGTCGAGATGCTGGCCCCGCCGCGCCGCGTGCTGGAACTGCCGGTGCGCGCGGTCATCCAGCAGGGGCTGGGGCAAGAGGTGCATATCGCAGCGCCCGCTCTGTTTGCCGCGATGGAAACTGCGCCGCAGGTCAACACCATCCACCTGTCCGTGCGCGAGGATCAGATCCCCGCGCTGCATGCCGCCATCAAGACCACGCCCGCCATCGCGGGACTGTCGGACTGGTCCGATCTGCGCCGCCAGTTCGATGCCACGCTGGCCGAGAATCTGCTGGCCATGGTCAGCATCTACACGCTGATCGGCGCGCTGATTGCCGTGGGTGTGGTGTATAATGCGGCGCGTATCCAGGTCGCGGAACGCAGCTATGAGCTGGCGACACTGCGGGTGATGGGATTCTCGCGCCTGCAGGTCGGATATGTGCTGGTGGGCGAGATGATGCTTCTGACGCTCATCGCCCTGCCGCTGGGCTGGGTCATGGGCTACGGGCTGGCGCAGGGCTTGGTCACGACCATGTCCACCGATGTGATCCAGTTGCCATTTCACATTTCGCGCCGGACCTTTGGCTTTGCCACGCTGGTGGTGCTGGTCGCGGCGCTGGGGGCCGCCCTGCTGGTGCGGCGCAGGCTGGACCGGGTCGATCTGGCGACAGCGCTCAAGGCACGGGAATAGGGGGACATTGCGATGAACTGGGGACGTATCGGGATTGCAGGGCTGGCAGGGGCAGCCGTGATCGGCGGGTTTGTCTGGGCGCTCTGGCCACAGCCCAGCCCGGTCGATCTGGCGCAGGTCACGCGCGGGCCATTGCAGGGCGAGATCGCGGCGCAGGGCGTGACCCGCGTGCGTGACCCCTATGCCATCACGGCCCCGATCACCGGCTACGCGCAGCGCGCGCCGGTGGTCGAGGGGGATGCCGTGATCGCGGATGAAACTGTCGTCGCCATCATCAGCCCGCCTGACCCCTCGCTCATGGATGCGCGCACCCGCGCACAGGCCGAAGCCACCCTGACCGAGGCGCAGGCCGCCGTCGAACTGGCCGAAACCAATCTGCGTCAGGCCGAAAGTAGCTACGCCCATGCACTCCAGCAGTTGGAACGCGGGCGCGCGCTGGCGGATCGCGGCACGATCCCGGCGCAGATGCTCGAAGACCTGCAGGCCGCGCATGACAGCGCCGAACAATCCGTTGCCGCCGCCCGCGCGCAAGGTGATCTGAGCCGCGCAACACTTCTGCGCGCGCAGGCGCAGCTGCTTGGCCCCGAGCTGTTATTCGATCCAGACCGCCCGGAAAGCGCCTGCTGCATGCGCATAAAGGCGCCGCGTTCGGGCGTGGTGCTCGGGGTCGAGGATCGCAATGCGCGGCTGGTGCAGGCGGGGGCGCCGCTGCTGAATATCGGTGATCTGGAGGACCTGGATGTGGTGATCGACCTTCTGTCCAACGATGCCGTGGGCGTGCCCGAAGGGGCGCGCGCCCTGATCGAGGGGTGGGGCGCGGACAGCGTGCTCGAGGCACAGTTGCGGCGGATCGAGCCTGCCGCCTTCACCCGCGTCTCGGCCCTGGGCATCGAGGAACAGCGCGTGCGGCTGCATTTCGAACTGCTCAGCCCGCGCGACGCCCGCCCCGCGCTGGGCGAGGGGTTTCGCGTGCGCGCGCGGGTGATCCTGTGGCAAGAGGATGATCTGCTGCAAGTGCCCCGCGCGGCGCTGTTCCGCGATGGCGACGGGTGGGCAGTGTTCGTGCTGGACGGGGGGCGCGCCACGCGCCGTCCGGTTGAAATCGGGCGGCAATCGGCGGATATGGCCGAGGTGCTGGGCGGCATCGAGGAGGGCGCGCAGGTCGTGCTCTATCCGGCCAGCACGCTCAGCGATGGCGCGGCGATCACGGATCGCGCGGCGCTGCGCTGATTGCGCGCTTACACACCCAGCACCGCGTTCACGGCCCGGCCCCAGCGGGCATAGCGGTCCTCGCGCGTGCGTGCGTCCATCTCGGCCGTAAACTGCCGCTCGACCGCCCAGCCAGTGGCGAATTCCGCCATCCCCGGCCAGACCCCGGCGCGCTGACCGGCCAGCCAGGCGGCCCCCAGCGCCGTCGTCTCCAAAACCTTGGGGCGATCCACCGGCGCGCCGATGATGTCTGACAGGAATTGCATCGCATAATCATTCGCAGCCATCCCGCCATCGACGCGCAAGGACGGCTGTGCCCCTTCGCGCGCCCAGTCGGCCTGCA
>PWWF01000205.1 GCA_003561595.1 Paracoccaceae bacterium
ATCTGTTTTTCAGGTCTTCATTAACTGTTAGGCTCATGATCTCCTCCTTTATCTCCTCTTATAAAAGCCAACGTTTCCAAACGTGCGCTATCCAATGACTTCATATCATCCCAAGTTTCCAGTCCCTGCGGAAATTCTATTTCGGTAAACGAGAAGTTGGACATCTGACGGTTTTGTGTTTGTTTCCAGTCCCTGCGGAAATTCTATTTCGGTAAGCAGTACGACTTTATCGGCATGTTGGTTGCAAACGTTTCCAGTCCCTGCGGAAATTCTATTTCGGTAAGCATGAAAACCGATTCTAGCTCCTGGTACGGCGAGGTTTCCAGTCCCTGCGGAAATTCTATTTCGGTAAGGGGAAAAGTTTCTACAGAGGCTTGATCGGTCATGTTTCCAGTCCCTGCGGAAATTCTATTTCGGTAATCCGACAGCTACAGATTCAGATGGGAAGATGGGTTTCCAGTCCCTGCGGAAATTCTATTTCGGTAACCCATTACCAACCACAGTACTACGCCCCTTCCCGGTTTCCAGTCCCTGCGGAAATTCTATGTCGGTAAGCTCACATTGCCAATGACGGAAGGATCGAGTTCTACGCGTTTCCAGTCCCTGCGGAAATTCTATGTCGGTAAGACAGGAACAGGAAGATTTATCGGTCTGGTGTACCGTTTGTCAATGGTCACCCTAATGGAGCCACCCATGGTCACCTTAATGGAGCCATTTCTAACTGATTCTTAGCTTTGCTCTCACTTCCTGGTTTAAGCCTTATCTGGCGGGGCTGGAACGGGGATTGAGAGCGACAGCGTAGTGATATGTCGCGACTGCAATCGCCGTTCCAGCCCCGCCAGACTATAACCATCTTATTTGTTTACACTTTCTTCTTTTTCTTCTAGTTTTGTTCTGGGTGTCCTGTAACCTTTCCCATCCAGAGTAACACAATATGCTCCATGAAGCAGTCGATCCAGCGTGGCTACGCCCAAAAGCTTGTTCTGGAAGGCAGCGCGCCACTCATTAAAATGAAGATTGCTGGTAATGATGGTTGATTTTTTCTCATACCGTTCACAGATCACATCATAAAAATCTTCATCCTGACTCTGACGCATGGGCTTGAGCCCGAAGTCGTCGATGATCAGCAGATCCGCCTTGACCAGTTGAGCCAGTTTCTTATCGTAATTGCCAACTGCTCTAGCTCCGGACAGCATGCCAAGAAGCTTGGCATGACTGGTAAACAGCGTATCATGACCCAGACGGACTGCCATATGTCCAATAGCCTGGGCCAAGTGGCTTTTGCCGGTTCCGCATGGACCGACTATGTGGACAGGCGCTTTTTCTTCAATAAAACGGCATGTACACAAGTCTTGAACCAAAGCCTGGTTAATCTTCGGGTTAAACGTGAAGTCGAAAGTCTCAAGGGTCTTCTGCACGTTAATATTGGCCCGGCGCTGGCGCTGGGCAAACTTGTGCTGCTCCCGCCTGGCCACCTCGTCTTCAACAAGAAGGGCCAAAAAATTCGTATATGACAGCTTCTGGTCCACTGCCTGCCTGTTGCGGATCTCCAGGGAATCAAGAATCCCTGAAAGACGAAGCTGTTTCAGCAAAGGCAGGAGTTGGGGCATGGGATGCATATTCTCCTCCTTTACTGGACCATGGAATGTTGACGGATGAACCTGGCCTGGCCGCTGTAAATGTCATCCAATGGCTCAGAACCGATCTTTTCCTGATCAAGCCCCCTGTCCAGGATCTGTTTGACTGCAACATAAGTGGGTCTGCCATGGTCTATGGCCCTGGCACATGCTGCCTCAAGCCTCTTTTTGCCGTACTTGCTTCCCAGGCGAAGCAGACCCTGCATAGAACGAAGTTTATCCAGAACCCTGTCCGAGAACTGTATCTCCATCAACTCCAGACATCTTTCTCCTACTTTGGCCGCCTGCTTCAAGCACCATTGGGGATCAGCCATGAGATAGGCCTGAGCCTCGGGTGGCAGGTGATCCCTGACTGTTGAACGCTGTCCTGGCCTGGTTAAGCGCTGGTGCGCCGCTACCAGCACATTATCATGATATACCTGCAGGGTCTTCTCAGTAGATCTTAACCACAAAGTCTGATGTACCAGCCTGAACGGGGCAGAGTAATAACATTTTTCAAACTGGACATGGCAGTTGCCATGCAATTTGGCCTTGGTCCAGGATAAAACCTCTGGAGCCACGTCCGGTAAAGGCTGCAAAAAATCCTTTTCCATCTCGGTAAAACTGCTCAGCGGGCGCTGTCTGGTTGTTCCATGTATCCTGTTCCCGGCAGTTCCCATAACCCATTTGTGAGCCTGTTGGTTGAGATCACATAAATCCCTTGGCTCCAGAAGAGGCAAAAAGTTCTTTTTAACGTATTTGACACCTGACTCCACTATACCTTTCTTCTGAGGGTCTGCCACCGGACAGGGAGAAATTATAAAGCCATACCCCTCTGCAAACTCCGCATACGACCTCTGGACCTCAGGATCGTGATAACAGGCCTTGGTAATGGCACACTTGGGATTGTCTATGATTATTTTGCCCGGAATGCCTCCAAAAAACTCAAAGGCCCTGCTATGGCATCCAAGCCAGGTCTCGACTTTCTGGTTCAGAACAAACTCCAGGTACTGGTGTCTGCTGTACGCCAGGGTCATGACAAAAAACCAGGTCTTAACGTATTCACTGGTCCTGGTATCTAAAACAGCAGGTCCTGTTCCAAAGTCAACCTGGGCAGATTCTCCGGGCTTGAAATCGAGAATTATGGTAGCCGACTTCCCAGGCTTGAATCTGGCAACATAACGCTTCACGCTTTCATAACTGCCTTCAAAACCATATCTGTTCCTCAGGTTGCGATGAATTACCGTTGCACTTACTCCCTCTTCAATCCATTTCTTCACTTGCTGACCAAATGGCTCAACAATTGACCCTGATATCTGCTCTTTGCCTGGCTTCATCACAACAGACTCGATCTCAAGGTTGGCCGGTAATTCCACTGACTTGTCCAACCAGTCCTTCTCATTTGCCAAAGATCGAATTTTTGCCGCCTTGCTGCGGCCGATTAGACCGGCCTTGGCCAGTTGCCGGTCTGACTCGCCAAGGCGCATCCGAACTATGATATTCCTGAGCTCATACACTGCAAACCTCCTGTTGGCCACCACTACCTCCTTTTGTTTGGAGAGTGATAGCTGTTTAGGAAGCTAAAACAAAGCATAAATCAGGATCTAAGATGGTTCAATTAAGGTGACCATCAGGTGGCTCCATTATGGTGACCATCAGGTGGCTCCATTAAGGTGACCACAGGGTGGCCTCATTATGGTGACCCCCAAGTGGCTCCATATCAGTGACCGGTAACACTGGACAAGGCTTTAAGACCGTTTCTCAAGAAATCCCGGGCTCAGTTCAATCTGGAGGAATACATCAAGCTCATGGTTTTTAACCGGATATGCGATCCAAAGTCCAAGCTGGGCATCCTGGAATGGTTCGAGGGCATTCACTTTCCCGGCCTGGAAAAGCCAGAACACCACCATATTCTGCGGACCATGGACTGGCTCTCTGACAACAAGCACCACCTGGAAAAGGCCATCTGGAACAAGGTCAAAACCCTGCTTGATTTCCAGGTGGAGCTGGTCTTCTATGACATTACCTCCACCTATTTCGAGGGGGAAAGGTCCATAGTCGAAGATGATATCAGGGCGTTCGGACACACCAGAGACCATAGACCCGATCGCAGACAGGTGGTTATAGGTTTGGTTGTTACGAGTACAGGACTGCCCATCTGCCACCACGTCTTCCCCGGAAACACCGTGGATAATCAGACTGTTGTCCGGGTGGTCAAGGATATCAAAGAGCGCTTCTGTCTAACCCGGGTCATTTTTGTTGGAGATCGGGGCATGATCTCCAGGGACAATATCCGGCAGATCAAAGAGATGAACCTGGATTACATCTTTGCTCATTCTCTCAAGAAATGCGCTGATACCCACTCCTTTATCCGAGAAAAAAGGCATATGTTTGATCCCAATGCCGAATAAATTCTTTACGCCGATAAACAGGCAACTCCGGATATGCGCTATGTCTTGAGGTACAATCCTGAAACGGCCAGGGATATGAAAAAGATCAGACAGCAGAAACTTGGCAAGGCTGACAAATTCATAAACACCATCAAAAAGAGCCTGCGTAATCCCCGCAGTCGAATGACCCCACTAAACGCCTACGCCAAAATCAAGAACTACCTCCAGAAAAGAGGCTTAACCAGATATTATTTTCTGGATCTGGACGGCCATAAGAACCTTATCTGTCGCTCGGATTCATATGCCAGGCAGAAGGATGTCATGTTTGACGGACTCCTGGCCCTGGAGACCTCAAGTCAGAATCTCTCTCCCCAGGAAGTATCCCAAGCCTATATGAACCTCCAGGAAGTGGAGCGCGACTTCCGTCAGCTCAAGGGTCAGCTTCGCCTGCGCCCCAATTATCACTGGACCGAAAAGCGTATCCGGGCACACATATTCGTTTGTGTCCTGGCCCTGCTGATGGAGCGCTATATAAGCACCAGGCTGACCAAACTGGGGCTTTCTCTCTCCAGGGCCATTGAATCCCTGAAGCGGATGAAACTTGGCCTGATGGATGTTCAGGGTCAGAACAAGAAAATGATCACCACCCCTAAGGAAGAGCACAAAAGGATTTTAAAAGAGCTGCAATTACAACTACCTATAATGAATAAAATCAAAATGTAGTACAAAAACGGAGTTTTGATTTTTTATAAGTATCTAAAACAACTAACTAATCTCGAAATAAGGTGTCGAACTGCGGTGAACGGAGTGGGTTCAATATCATTAAAGAAAAGGGGTCAATAAGGTATTATGGCAAACCTGGGTGGGATAAATTGATACGAATTGATTATCACGGCTCGAAAGAAGTGCCTACGGGCACGTGTCATCAAATCCTCAAAGCAGCGGGAATAAAAAAGCCATAAAAGGAGAAAAACACACATGATTGAATTACCGTATTCATTAATAATCGAAGCGACCGAGGAGCCTGACTATTTCGGATTTTATTCCCCAGATCTTGAGGGCTTTTCAGGCATAGGGCATTCTGTGGAGGATTGTTTGTTCAAGGCCAAGTGGTGCATGAAGGAACATGTCGAACTGCTTAAGCAAGAAGGTCTTCCTGTTCCTCCTGTTAATTCAGATCCCAGGATCATCATTCAGAATGAAAAAAAGCTGGCAGTTGCCTGATCCATAAATGAATTAATGCAAAACTGGGAATTTGTGAGAAACAATCAGACACCAAGAAAAATTGAGCCGTTAAAATAGGGAGACAAAAGTCATGCTAAAAGATGTGGTTTCTGCCGTTTATAAAGGCGGGTATAAAATAGAGGTAACATTTGATGACGGCGTCACAGGGGTTGTAGATTTTTCCTAGTATTTAAACCAAGGAGGGGTTTTTGAAATATTTAGGGATATAGAATTTTTCAAAAATTTCAGTATCCATAAAGAACTCGGGGTGCTGACGTGGGGTGATGAAGAAG
>PWWF01000148.1 GCA_003561595.1 Paracoccaceae bacterium
CTCATCGAACGCGGCCTCGATCAGCCCGGCGGGGCGTTGCGGCCACGGGTAGACGAAGGGCCAGGCCAGCGCGCCCGAAAACGTGCCATGCGCGTCAATCCCCATATTGCGCGAGGCGCTGATGGATTTCCGGACCTGATCGACGGCCCATTCCTGCCGCGCCTTGGGGTTGCCGCGCACTTCCGGGACGGCGAAACCGTCGAACATCTCGTCATAGGCGGGGTGCACGGCGACAAGCTGGCCTTGCAGATGGGTGGCAAGCTCGGTCACCTTGACCCCGTTCTGCGCGGCGATGCCCTTGAATTCGTCGCAGTAATCCCGGCTTTCGGCCGCGCGGTCCAGGTCGATCAGCTGCGCGTCCCATGTCGGCACCTGAACGCCCTTGTACCCGCAATCTGCGGCCCAGCGGGTGATGCTGTTCCAATCGTTGAACGGCGCCTCATCGCCGCCGAACTGTGCCAGAAACAAGCCCGGCCCTTTCATCGTTTTCATCCTTTCTCCTCCTGACTCAGACCTGCTGTCTGTCAACTCTGGTGCTCGCTGGCGTCAGCACCTTCCTCTCAGTGCGCCGTGGGACTGCCCCCTTCCAGCGGCATGTTTTCCTTCACATAGATCGCGGGCGTAATGTCGCGCGCGGGGTCGCGCCACGCAGTCCCGGTTGCGATGGCTTTCATCACCTCGATCGCGCGGCGAACCTCTTGCGCGGGTTTCTGGTCGATCACGGCATCGAACAGGCCGCCCGACAGCCCCTCGCGCGTGACCGGGGTCAGTTCATGCACGATTGTAAAGGGGCGCGGGCCGCGATGGTGCGCCAGCACCTCCAGCAGGCCCCGGTTCCCGGCCCCGATGGAATAGATCCCGCTGATGTCGGGCCGCGCGGCAAGCGCCCGTGGCAGCATGTCGCGCATCAGATCCGCGCGGTCCTGCACGCTGATCGCGGGCAATATCTCGATAGCGGGCAGTGTCCCTGCCAGCGCATCATGCAGCCCGTCCAGCCGGTCGCGATGATCGCTGGCCTGCAATACCCCGACAATGGGCAGGACCAGACCGCCGCGCGGACCATGGGCAATTTCCATCAACCGACCTGCCGTGCGCCCCGCTGTCCGGTTATCGATCCCGACATAGGCGCGCCGCGCCTCGGGCGCGGCATCGCTGACCAGAGTGATCACGCCGATGCCCCGTGCATCCAGCGCCCGGATCGCGGCAGTCACACGCTCTGTCCGGGTGGCGACGACGGCCACGCAATCGCAGTCATCGCCGACTGCATCCAGCGCGGCGACCTGCGCATCGGCATCCAGCGCCGGGGTGCCGACAATTGACAGGTTCACCCGGTCGCCACGCTGCACGGGCGCTTCCTCGGCGACGGCGGCATGCAGTGCCTGAAAGAAACTGTGGTTGCCGATGGGCAGGATGAAGCGGAAATGAAATTGCCGCCGACGCGACAGGTTGGCCGCCTGCTGATCGCGCACATAGCCCAGATCCGCGATGGCCTGCTGCACGCGCTTGCGCGATTTCTCGGACACGCTGCCACGGTTGTTCAGAACGCGGTCCGCCGTGGCATAGCTGACACCTGCGGCCTTTGCGACATCATTCAAGGTGGGTCTGCGCATGCCCGATCTCTCCCCCTGCCGCTTTGGTGACACGAGAGGTTGATAGACGTCAATCAATTTTTGATAGACGCCTGTCAAATGGTCGAACTGGCCGCACCCCTTATCGGACCGGGGGCAATGTCACTTCGATCACACGCGGCCCCGGCCCGCCAACCTGCAGCGTTTGTGGTGTCACCCGCTCGAATGGCAGGCCGCAGGCGCGGGCGAGGTCCGCGAAATCGGGCGGGCGCGGGGTGCAGCCCAGCACTTGCGCCCCTGCCGCGCGCATGGCACTCGCAATCTCGCCGAACCCGGAGTTATTGAAGATGACAAAGGTGATATCGAGCTGTTCCTCGGCCGCCGTGAGCAATTCGCCCGGTGCGAACATCAGCCCGCCATCGCCGATCAGGCACAGGATACGCGTATCGAGCGCTGCCAGCGCAGCCCCGACTGCGGCACCCGTGGCATAGCCCAGCGCCCCGAAACCTGTGGCCGCATTGAACCAGCCGCCGGGGCGGTCGTGATCAAAGAACAGGTTGCCTGCATAGATCACTTGCGTGGAATCGCCCACCATGATGGCGCCGGGGCAGGCATCGCGCAGCCGCTCCAGCAGGGCAAGCTCGGCCTCATACCCGTCTGGCAATGCGGCGCGTGCGGCAGCGCGGGTGCGTCCTGCGCGGTCGGGGCCATCCGCAGCGGGGGTATGGCGTGTCAGCAGCGGCAGGATTCCGGCAACATCCCCCTGCACGGTCACGGCCGCCGGGGCCCGCGCCAGTTGGTCGGCATCGATATCCACGCGGATCATGCCATCCGTGTCCGGGAAGCCCCCATCCTCATACATATCGCAATCGGTCGGGCCAAGTTCCGAGCCCAGAACGATCAGGCGGTCGGCCCCCCTGATCAGGTCGCGCACGGGCGCAAGGCTGGGCGAGGCCGGGACGCAGAGCGGGTGCCCATGCATCAGCCCGCGCGCATTGGTCGTCAGGATCACCGGCGCGCCCAACCGCTCGGCAAGCCCCTGCAGCGCGGGGCCTGCCTGGCGGCACCCACCGCCTGCAAGAATGACCGGGGCCTGGGCCTGAGCAAGCATCGCGTTGGCCCGCGTCAGTTCAGGCAGCGGGGCGGCGGCGGGCATGTCCTGCGCGGGCAGCACCGGCACTGGGGCGGCCATCAGATCGAGCGGGATCTGCAGATGCACTGGCCCCGGTCGTGCCGTTGTCAGCGCCTCTGTGACGGCCGCCAGTGTCTCCGGCAACGCCTCGGCACGGTCCAGATGAAAGGCCGGGCAGAGCGTGGCGGCCAAGGCCTGCTGGTCGGGCAGTTCATGCAGATGCCCGCGCCCCTTGCCCAGCGACTCGCGCGTGTTCACGCCCGATATCACCAGCATCGGCACCGAATCCGCGCGCGCTTGCGCCATGGGCGTCAGGATATTGGTCAGCCCAGGCCCGGTGATCACCAGCGCCACGCCGAACCGGCCCGACACGCGGGCATAGCCATCCGCCATGAAACCTGCACCCGCCTCATGACGTGGGGTGACATGGCGGATACCGGCGCCGGGCAGGGCGCGATACAGCTCGATCGTATGCACGCCGGGGATGCCGAAGATCACCTGGACCCCCATGGATTTCAGCCATGCGACCAGCGCCTGCGCCACACTGGTCATGTCGCGCCCCCGCTGGCATAGCGGGCGATGCGGCTGCAGGCGTCCTGCGTTGCGTCATCCGGGGCCGTCAGCGCAAGGCGCAGCCACCCTTTTAACGCCGCACCGAACGAGGCACCGGGCATGACCGCAACATCCGTCTTGTCCAGCAAATCCAGCGCGAAACCCAGCGAATCCTGACTGAGCGCGCGGATATCGACCAGCGCGAACATCCCCGCCTGCGGCATGTGCACGCGCAGCCCCGCGACCCCGTCCAGCGTGCCTTGCACGATTCTCGCGCGCCGCGCCATGCGCGCGGCCATGTCGCGCGCCGCGTCCGCCGGGCCGGACAACGCCTGCGCCATCATGTCGGCGATAAAGGGTTGCGAGCCGAACAGCATGGTTTCCGACAGGGGCAGCGCGCGGTTGCAGAATTCGGGCGATGCGCAGAGCCAACCCGCGCGGAACCCCGTCGCCGCATGCGATTTCGAGATCGAGGACGCGACGATCACGCGATCCTCATGCCCCGCACCGGCCAATGCCGAAGTAAAGGCCGCACCGTCATGGGTAAGTGCGCCATAGACCTCATCCGAGATCAGCCAGAGGTCATGCTTAGCCGCAAGAACAAGCAGTGCGTCCAGATCTTCCGGGCCAAGGATCGCCCCGGTCGGATTATGCGGCGTGTTGACGAGAATCGCTCGGGTCGCGGGCGTGATCCGCGCGGCCACATCCGCAGCCTGCAGGCGAAACCCCTTTTCCGGGCGCAGCGCAACCGGAACCGGCACACCGCCCGACGCGCGGATCAGCCCCTCATAGGTGGCATACATCGGATCGCCGAGGATCACCTCGCTGGCCGGGTCGCAAATGGTCATCAAAGCCACGAACAGGGCGGTCTGCGTGCCCGGCAGACACAGGAACCTGTCCGCCGTGATATCGCGGCTGCAAGCGGCCGAGTAATGCGCACTCAGCGCCGCCAGCGCCGATGGCTCTCCGCGCCCGTTCGAATAGCCCGTCCGCCCGCTCGCCATGGCGCGGGCCGCCGTCTGCACAAGCGGCTCAGGCGTGGGCGTGTCAGGCTCGCCGATGGTCAGGTCGATCACCGCGCGCCCGGCGCGTTTGCGCGCGGATGCGGCGATAGACAGGGTCCATTTCTCCGACCCCAGCCCGGCCAGTCGTTCGGTCACAGGTGCATAGCGCATGAATCATTCCTGAAGTTTGAGGCCAAGTAGCGATTCGAACGCGCCTATCGCGGTGGCGCGAATCTCATCCGTTGCAAACACGTCCGGCAGGGCGGACGCTTCGATCCACAGCCCGTCCAGCAGCGCATTCCCCGCGATGGCAAGCCGCCGGGTCATAGCAGGGTCAGCGGGCCTGCCTGCGGCGCACAGAGCGTCTGTGATCAGCGCTTCCAGCTGGCCCCGGAATGCCAGGTAGCTGCGCTCATGCCCCTGTCGCATCGCCTGATCACGCACGACAAGCTGCATGGAGGCCGCCCATAGCGCCATGGCGCGAGGGTCCACCACGGGCGGCGAGACCGCATTGCCGACAAAGCTGGCAAGCCGCGCCAGGGGGTCGGCCGGAAGCGTGTCGAGCGCGGCCGCGCTTGCCTCGGTCAGCCCGGTCATGAGATGTTCATGCGCGGCGGCGACAAGCTCTTCCTTGGTGACAAAGTAGTGCCGGATCAGCCCCTGCGTGACACCTGCGCGCAGCGCAATCGCGCGCACGGTCGCCGCCTGCGGCCCACCTTCGGCGATGCAGTCCAGCGTCGCGTCGATCAGAGCCGCGCGCCGCGCCTCCTCCCCCTCGCGGCGAAAGGACCGCCTGGGCGTCATGCGAACACAACTGCGCGTCGCCAGCATGGGCTCTGGCGTGTCGATACGGTCGGCAGCGCCGCATAATGCCAGGCGGGTGAATTCAGGGGTGATGAATGGCGCATCCGATCCCTCGCCAAGTTTGTTATACGAACGCATAACTACCACCGAACTGCGGCGATGCAATCAAAATAATCGGATCGTTGCGGCTAACTGGGCGCAGTAGCCGTGCGAATTCGAAGCGAAGCGCCCGATCCATCGAGACACTTGCGGCAGTTTGGGAGGGGGGGGCGACGGAGCGTCGTGCTACGGGAGCAAACTCAAAGACCTCTGCATAATGCGGATTCCTGCCCGCTGCCTGCGCTGGTATAGTTTGCCGGTGGCAATTTGAGGCGGCTGATGGACCTTTTCTTGCGTGAAGTGTCGGGGCGGATTGACCCGGAG
>PWWF01000428.1 GCA_003561595.1 Paracoccaceae bacterium
CGAGGAAGAGACCGGGCTGCCCGCTGATGAGGCGGACCTGGAGATCGCGGTGACATCCGGCACCCCGTCCTCCACACCGCCGACGCGCCCCGCAGCGCTGACCCCCGCGCTTGAGGCCGAAGCCGCCGCTGCCGCAGAAGCTGCCGCAGCCGCCGAGGCGGAAGCCGAAGCCGCCGCCATAGCCGAAGCAGAGGCCGCAGCGGAAGCAGAGGCGCAGGCCGCCGAAGCCGCAGCCCTGGCCGAGGAAGAAGCCGCCGCAGAGGCAGAGGCGCAAGCCGCCGAATTGCTGGATGAAAGCCTGCTGGAGATCGAGGTCAGCGATGGCACCCCGGCCTCTGTTCCGCCCCAGCGCCCCGAAGGCCTGGCGCCCGAAGCTGCCGCGCAGCCCGCGCCCGAGACCGATGCCACCCCGGACGATGCGGCCCTGCCCGAAGGTGAGGCCGAAGCTGATGACGGCGATCAGGCCAGCCTGACCCCACCGCCCGGCGGGATCGCCCTGACCGCGCTGCGCCCTGTCACGCGCCCCGAGACTGTGGTTGAATCGGCCCTGACCCCCGCGCCCGAGGAATTCGATGCCTCGGACATGGCGGTCGCAGCCTCGCTCCGTCCAGGGTCGCGGCCCGGCCAGTTCTCGGCCATCGTTCAGCGCGCGATCGAAGCCGAGCAGGCGCGCAGCCGGACGGCCCAGCAACCGGCAGCCCAGCCCGCGCCGCAGCAGACCGCAAGCGCTGCCAGCGCCGCCCCCGCGATCCCGACCTCCGCCTCGGTCGCGCGCGAGGCCACGCAAACCGGCGCGATCAACCTGCGCGAGATCAACCTGATCGGCGTGATGGGCACGTCGAGCAACCGCCGCGCATTGGTGCGACTGTCAAACGGGCGCGTGGAGATGGTGCAAGTGGGCGCGTCGCTGGATGGCGGGCAGGTCACGGCAATTGGTGAAAACGAATTGCGCTATGTCAGGCGCGGGCGCGATCACGTGCTGCGCATCGATTCATGACGCCCGCATAACAGATCAGGATCAAGGAATTCGCATGCTGGAACGACAGGTCTCGCCCGCAGTGAAGATCGGGCTGGAACTTGGCCCCGTGCTGCTGTTTTTTCTCGGATATATCAGCACGCGCGGGCAGGTTTATACGATCGGTGGCACGGAATATGACGCCTTCATCCTGCTGACGGCGGGGTTCATCCCACTGATGGCAGTGGCGACATTCGCGCTGTGGAAACTCTCGGGTCGGCTGAGCCGGTTGCAGCTTGTCACATTGGTGATGGTGGTGTTGTTCGGCGGGCTGACCGTGTGGCTGAACGATGAACGCTTCTTCAAGATGAAGCCGACAGCGGTCTATTCGATCTTCGCCGCGCTGTTGTTCATCGGGCTGGCGCGCGGCCAAAGCTGGCTGGAACTGGTGATGGAAGGGGCGCTGCCCATCACGCATGACGGCTGGATGCTGCTGACAAAGCGGCTGGCGCTGATGTTTGCCGCGCTGGCCCTCGCGAATGAGATCGTGTGGCGCAGCATGTCCACTGATGCCTGGGTGAATTTCCGCACCTTCGTCCTGCCCTTTGCGCTGTTTTTGTTCTTCATGGCGCAGGCCAAGCTGTTCGAGCGCTACAAGACCGCCGCGGACGATTGACGCCCGTCTTGCCCCGCAGGGGCAGCGCCCGCGAGGCGTGCCGACACACCCCGAGCGGGCGCTCACCCCCTTGCCAATAGGCGCAGCCCGAATTCAGCCGCGCTTGCCAAACAGGATTTTCTGCGCTTCGCGATCTTCCTGCAGGTTCTGGCGCTGATCTGCGCCCAGGGCGCGGCCTTTCTGTACAGCGTCGCGCGCACCCACCAGATCCAGCCAGCGCGCCATATGGGGCTTGTCCTCCAGCGTCTGATTCTGCCCTTCCCACAACGAGGCCCAGGGCCAGATGGCCATGTCCGCAATGCTGTAGCTGTCGCCCGCGACATATTCGTTTTCGGCAAGTTGCCGGTCCAGCACACCATAGAGGCGCCCGACCTCATTGCTGTAGCGTTCCTTGGCATAGGGCAGGTCCTGCGGCGGGTCCATCGAGGGCGCGTATTTCAGGAAATGATGCGCCTGCCCGGCCATCGGCCCCAGCCCGCCCATCTGCCACATCAGCCACTGATCGACCGCAATGCGCATCCGCTCTGAACTGCCGCCGAATCGCCCGGTCTTGCGGGCAAGATATTGCAGGATCGCACCGGATTCGAAAATCGAGATCGGCGCGCCATCGGGGCCATCGGGGTCCACGATCGCAGGCATCCGGTTATTGGGTGCGATCTTCAGGAACTCGGGCTTGAACTGATCGCCCGCCCCGATATTGACGTAATGCACGCTGTAGGGCAGCCCCATCTCTTCCAGCGCAATGGAAATCTTCCAGCCATTCGGGGTTGGCCAGTAATGTAGGTCTATGCTCATGTCTGCTCCTGCATGGGTTCGGCCAGAGCAGAAGCTAACCTGCCACGCGCGATTGCCAAGCCCATGACCGGACACAGCCCCCCTGCGCCGACGCGCAGGCAGACCCGGGTTCAGCGTGCCAGCGCCGTATTCTTTTCGCGCGGATTGGCGCTATGCAGAGGCGGCACGCGGCGTGGCCAGGCGGCCTCGTGCTCGCGATGCACGCGCGCCATGCCGCGCAGCGCCAGGCTCAGGATCGCCATGTCATGACGTTCGTCATTACGCGACCTGACCACAGGCTCGCTGTCACGTGGCGCTGAGTTGTCCTTGGGCATTGTCTGTTCCCCCTCCTGTTGGCAGTTCGGCCTCCGAATCTGCCTGTCGCGCGGTGCCGGTTTCAGCTTGCATTGCGCGACGTCGCTACAGCCTGCATTCTTCCAGCTTCTCATGCAAGCATTCCGGCCCAAATGACTCAGATCAAGGCAACGCGTCGCTGTCACCCTGCCCCCCTCTCGACTCGGCCCCGAAACCCTGCATAGTGGCGTCATGCCCCCATTGCGCGACCACCCTTTCCTGACGGCACCGCTGGCCCATGCCTTTGCCCATCGCGGAGGTGCTGCCGAATGTGAGGAAAACACCCTCCCCGCCTTTGACCATGCGGTCCGGCTTGGCTATACGCATGTGGAACTGGATGTGCATGCCACGCGCGACGGGCAGGTCGTAATCCATCACGATCCCGATCTGACCCGGATCTGCAACGACCCCCGCCGCATCGCCGATCTGGACTGGTCCGAGCTGCGCCATATCCGCACGCGCGGGGGCGCGGAACTGCCGCTGCTGGAAGCGCTGTTGCAGGATTTTCCGGGGCTTTTCGTCAATATCGAGACGAAATCACGCGATGTGGTGCCGCCCCTGTGCGCGCTGATCCAGAGGTTGGGCGTGCTGGATCGTATCTGCATCGGGGCGTTTGACCCGGCCTGCACGCGGGCCGCATGTGCTGAGCTTGGCCCCGGCCTGCTCTATTCGCCAGCCCATGCACAGGTCGCGCGGCTCTGGGCGCGGGGCTGGGGCCTGCCCCTGGGGTTGGATGATGGTTTCGGGGTCGTGCAGGTGCCGGTGGCATGGAAGGGGATCCCCATCGTCACACCGCGCTTTGTGCGCGCGGCCCATGACGCTGGCCGCGCCGTGCAGGTCTGGACTGTTGATGAACCTGCCGAGATGCATCGCCTGCTGGATATGGGTGTGGACGGGCTGATGACCGACTGCCCCACCCGCCTGCGCGAGGTGCTGCAGGCGCGCGGCGCGTGGCCGTCACAGGCTTAGCAGCATCGCCATCACAGCGGCATAGAACAGGAAAGAGCCCACCAGCACAAAGATATGCCAGATCGCGAAGTGATAGGGCAGCCGTGTCCACAGGTAGAACACCACCCCCAGCGTATAGACCACCCCGCCCGACACCATCAGCACCACCACCGACAGGGGCAGGCTTGCCGACAGCCCCGGCAGCAGCGCCACCCCGACCCAGCCCATGCCCAGATACAGCCCCAGCGCCAGCACCCGGAACCGCAGGGGCGACACGATCTTGAGCGCGACACCCACCGCCGCAGCCCCCCACAGCCCCGCCAGCAGACCAAGCCCCTGCCCCGTGATCAGCGTGAACGGTGTATAGGTGCCCGCGATCTTGACATAGATCGCCGCGTGATCGATGCGCTGGAACAGCCAGTTCAACGCCGGGTTCACCCCCATGTTGAACAGCGCCGATGCCCCCAGCATGCCCAGAAAGCTGGCGCCATAGATCGTGACCGCGACCACGAAACTGCCTGAGCCAGTATCGAGGGCCCGCACCAGCGCCGCCCCGATCAATAGCGGCACCGCCAGCAGGGCCAGCCCCAGCCCGACGACATGCACGGCCGAATCAAGCCGCTTTTCCGCTGCAGTATAGGTTTTCGCGACAGCACTCATGGCGCGATCATAGGCCATGCACGGCGCGGGACAAAGCGGCAGCAGCGGCTCGCGCCGGGTGACCACGCGTCAACATGCGCCGCCGGTCATGCTTGCGTTCGGCACGAAACCCGACTAGCCCCAGTTCAACCAGCCACGAGAGGAGCGTTGCGCGCATGTCTGTCCATCTGCATTCCGATGACCTGCCCGACGATCTGGACCTTGGCCCCGTCATCGCCATCGATTGCGAGGCGATGGGCCTGCTTCCGCATCGTGACCGGCTGTGCGTGGTCCAGCTTTCCGGCGGGGATGGCGACGCGCATCTGGTGCAGGTCGCGCGCGATATCCGGCCCGCGCCCAACCTGACGCGCCTGCTGGCCGATCCCGCGCGGCTGAAGCTGTTTCATTTCGGGCGCTTCGACATCGCGCTTCTGCGGCACAGCTATGGGGTGACGACGGCGCCGGTCTATTGCACCAAGATCGCGTCGAAACTGGTGCGCACCTATACTGACCGGCACGGGCTGAAGAACCTGCTGTCGGAATTGCTGAATGTCGATATCTCGAAACAGAACCAGAGCTCTGACTGGGGCGCGCCCGCGTTGAGCCCGGCGCAGCAGGATTACGCGGCATCCGATGTGCTCTATCTGCATCGCCTGCGCGACACGCTCGATACCATGCTGGAACGCGAAGGGCGCACGGAACTGGCGCAGCGCTGCTTTGAGTTTCTGCCCACGCGGGCCGAGCTTGATCTGGCAGGCTGGCCCGACACCGACATTTTCGCGCACTGAGCCGCGCCTTGCGTCGCCTGACCGCATGGGACAGCGTGAGTGCCGCTCTGGGCCGGGTGCTGCGCTGGGTTCTGCCGCTGGCTGCACTTGTGCTCTTGTCCACGATCTTCCTGATCTCGGGCCAGGTTGACCCCGATCAGGCGGTGCAGGATTCCGGCCTCGATATCGAGGAACTGACGCGCGAGCCGCGCATCGGCATGGTCCGTATTGCCGGTGTCACCCGCGAGGATGCCGCCTTGAACGTGACCGCCGCCGCCCTGCGCTCCCCCGGTGATCCGAGCGGCGATGAGCCCCTGCGGCTGTTGCTGGACGCCCCGCGCGGATTGCTCAGCTTCCCGAATGGCCG
>PWWF01000346.1 GCA_003561595.1 Paracoccaceae bacterium
GAGCGGTCTCGCGATACGCTGCTGGCCAATACGCGGCAATTCGCGCGCGGATTGCCCGCGAATAACGCGCTCTTGTGGGGCGCGCGGGGGATGGGCAAATCCTCGCTGGTCAAGGCCGTGCATGCGCAGGTGCTGGAAGAGGCGCCTGATAGCGGGCTGACACTGGTCGAGATCCAGCGCGAGGATCTGCCTTCGATCGGGCGGCTGATGGGGCATCTGCGCGCGAGTGCGCAGGCGCGGGTGATCCTGTTTTGCGACGATCTGTCCTTCAGCCATGATGACCAGCATTACAAGAGCCTGAAGGCAGTGCTGGATGGCGGCGTCGAGGGGCGGCCGGAGAATGTGGTGCTGTATGCGACGTCAAACCGGCGCCATCTGATGCCGCGCGACATGATCGAGAATGAACGCTCGTCCGCGATCACCCCGTCCGAGGCAGTGGAGGAAAAGGTGTCGCTGTCGGATCGGTTCGGGCTGTGGCTGGGGTTCCACCCTTGCGGGCAGGACGAATATCTGGCGATGATCGAGGGCTATTGCGCGGCCTATGGCCTGTCGGTGGAACCCGCGCGCCTGCGCGCCGAGGCGATCGAGTGGCAGGCCACGCGCGGGGCCCGGTCGGGGCGGGTGGCCTGGCAGTTCTTTACCGATCTGGCCGGGCGCGAGGGGGTGCGTCTGTAAGCGTGGCTTGGGGGACGGCTGTCCCCCAAACCCCCTGCCTCAAGGGGCTGACGGCCCCTTGAGAAACCCCGTGGATATTTGGACAAAGATGAATTCAGGTGGGGGCGGCGAAGATCGCGTCGATCATGGCCTGATTGGCGCGTGAATCCTCCAGCGGGCAGGCGAAAGGGGCGCCGGTGAGCGCGCTTTTGCGGAAATTCTCGAGCATGAGCGTGTATTGATTGACGGCGTTGAACTGGGCGCTGCGGTGCTCGCCCCTTGTGGTCCAGTCCACGCGGCAATCCCCGAAGACATTGGCGTTGAACGGGGCCGAGAGCGCGATCCAGCCATCCTGGCCGTGAAACAGCATATGCTGGCTGGCATGCTGCATCATCCCGCAATAGAAGGACATGGTGAAGCTGTCGAAATCCGCCCAGACGCGGGCGAAGGTATCGACGCCCGAGGGGGGGCGGATATCGGCGCGCAGGCGTGTGGGTTCGGCCCCCGTGGCAAAGCGCGCGGTGATGCAGGGATAGACGCCCACATCGCGCAGACCGCCCCCGCCCATATCCGCCTGGTGGCGGATATTGCCCAGATCGCGATTGGTATAGGTAAAGCGCCCCTCGACATGTTCGAGCGTGCCGATGGCGCCGTCTGCCAGCAAGTCGCGCACCAGATGCCATTGCGGGTGGTGCAGGACCATGAACGCTTCGGCGATCAGTTTGCCGCTGGCCTCGCGTGCGGCGATCAGGCTGTCGATCTCGGCCGCCTGCAGCGCGATGGGTTTTTCACAAAGCACATGCTTGCCTGCCTGCGCCGCACGCCGCGACCATTCGACATGCAGGTGATTGGGCAGCGGGATATAGACGGCATCAACCTGCGGGTCGGCCAGAAGCGCGTCATAGCTGTCATGGACCCGCAGCCCGGGGGAAAGCGCGCGGAACGGGGCCGCGCGGGCCGGATCGCGCGTGGCCAGCGCCACGAATTCGCTGTCGCGCGCCAGTTGCATGGCCGGTGCCAGCATCTCTCGCGCGATCTTGGCCGCGCCCAATATGCCCCAACGCATCACTTATCCCCCCTTGCATGGTGGCGCGAGCATAGCGCAGGGCCTGTTGGCTGCAAGGGCGCGCGGGTCGCCGCCCATTGACGCCTTGGCGGGCGCATCGTAGGGCAGGGGCGCCAAGGGAGCCCGAGCGATGAACCTGTTTTCCGATATCCGTGCGCATGTGATCACCTGTCTGGACGCCATGACCCGCGATGGCAGCCTGCCCGAAGGGCTGACGCTGGACGCTGTCGCGGTCGAGCCGCCGCGCGACCCGGCCCATGGGGATATGGCCACGAATGCCGCCATGGTGCTGGCCAAGCCCGCGGGCCGCAAACCGCGCGAGATTGCCGAGGCGCTGGCCGACCACCTGCTGCGCGACCCGCGCATTGCCAGCGCGGATGTGGCGGGGCCGGGCTTTCTGAACCTGCGGCTTGCCCCTGCCGTCTGGCAGGGCATTGTCGGCGCGGCGCTGAGGCAGGGCGTGGAATTCGGGCGCTCGGATATGGGGGCGGCATTGCGGGTGAATGTCGAGTTCGTGTCGGCCAACCCCACGGGGCCCATGCATGTGGGCCATACGCGCGGGGCCGTGGTGGGTGATGCGCTGTGCAACCTGCTGGCCTTTGCGGGCTATGATGTGACGCGCGAATACTACATCAACGATGGTGGCGCGCAGGTCGATGTGCTGGCGCGTTCGGCCTATGAACGCTACCGCGAGGCGCATGGGCGCTCGCCCGAGATTGCCGAGGGCCTCTATCCCGGAGAGTATCTGATCGAGGTGGGTGAGGCGCTCAAGGCCGAGTTCGGGGACAGGTTTCTGGATCAGCCCGAATCGCTCTGGCTGGACACCATCCGCGATTTTGCCACCACCCGGATGATGGAGATGATCCGCGCCGATCTGGACGCGCTGGGTGTGCGCATGGATGTCTATTCCAGCGAAAAGGCGCTCTATGGCACAGGGCGGATCGAATCCGCGATCGAGCGGCTGGGCGCGCAGGGGCTGATCTATCAGGGTGTGCTGGAGCCGCCAAAGGGCAAGGCGCCCGAGGATTGGGAACCGCGCGAGCAGACGCTCTTCCGCTCTACCGCGCATGGCGATGATGTGGACCGCCCGATCCGGAAATCGGATGGCAAATGGACCTATTTCGCGCCCGATATCGCCTATCACCATGACAAGATCGAACGCGGCTATGACATGCTGATCGATATTTTCGGGGCCGATCATGGCGGCTATGTCAAGCGGATGAAGGCCGCCGTCGCGGCGCTGTCGAATGCGCGCGTGCCGCTGGATATCAAGCTGATCCAGCTTGTGAAGCTCTATCGCAATGGCGAGCCGTTCAAGATGTCCAAACGCGCGGGCACCTTTGTCACGCTGCGCGATGTGGTCGAGGAGGTGGGTGCCGATGTCACCCGTTTCGTGATGCTGACGCGCAAGAATGATGCCACGCTGGATTTCGATTTCGACCGCGTGCTGGAGCAATCCAAGGACAACCCCGTCTTTTATGTGCAATATGCCAGCGCCCGGGTGCATTCGGTGCTGCGCAAGGCGCGCGAGGCCGGGGTGGATGTCAGCGATGCGGCGCTGGCGGGCGCAGATCTGGCGCTGCTGGACCATGAGGCCGAACTGGCGCTGATGCGCAAACTGGCCGAATGGCCGCGCATCGTGGAACTTGCCGCGCGCACGCAAGAGCCGCATCGCGTTGCGGGCTACCTGTCCGAACTGGCCGCCGAATTCCACGGGCTGTGGAATCGCGGCAACGATCAGGCGCAGTTGCGCTTCGTGCAGGAGGGCGATGGCGCAACAACTGCGGCAAAAATCGCACTCGCCCGTGCGACAGGCGTTGTGATTTCTGCGGGCCTTGCTATCTTGGGTGTAACGCCGGTCGAGGAAATGCGCTGACAGCGCAGCCCCGCCAGGCTGCATTCTGGCAGGCCCCGCAAGAGGGTCGTCGCATATTATAAGCGCAAAAGCGCAACGATCAGGCAGTGTCGGGCAGGCATCTTGCCATACGGAAAACACCAGCAATGGCGGGCTTTGGGCCCGGCATATGTGTGAGGCAGGTATGGGCAGCAACAGATATTATCCAGATTTCGCCGCACCGGGCCAGGCACCCGGTCCGCAGCACGTGCATGGCGCACCGCAACCGCGTTTGCATGCGACGCGCCATCCGGCACCGCAACCGCAGGCGGCGGGTTACAGGCATGACCCCTACGCGCCCCATGCCCCGCACCCGGCCTATACGCCCTACAGCCCGGAGCCGGAATTCGACCCCTATGCGGGCTATGCCTTGCAGGGGGGCGGGCACCCGCAGACCTACGCGCAACCGCATGCGGCACCGCCGCAGCCCCGCCCGTCGGCCACGCCCAGAGTGGCGGTCGGCCATGTTGCCCATGCTGTCGGGGCGGTGCTGTCTGTGGCGTTGATTATCGGGGCAGGGGCCTGGATGTGGCAGATGATTCAGCGCGACGTGGCAGGCGTGCCGGTCGTGCGCGCGCTGGAAGGGCCCGTGCGCGTGGCCCCCGATGATCCGGGCGGGCGACAGGCCGCGCATCAGGGGCTGGCCGTCAACGGGCTTGCCGGTGCGAGCGAAGAGGCCCCGCGCGACCAGATCACGCTGGCCCCGCCGCCGCTGTCGCTGTCCGACGCGGATATGGCCGCCCCGTCGCCCCATGCCGATACGCGCGAATTGACCGCCGGGGATGAGATGCAGCCCATCCCCGCCGCCTTGCCGCGCGAGACCGATGCCGAAGCGCCCGCGCTGGGCATCAAGGACCCGACGCAACGCGCCGTTGCGCAATCGCCGCGCCCGACGCCGCGCGATGGCGAGACGGCGTCGCAGGCGCGGGCCTCGGCGCCCGCACCATCGCAATCGTCTGCGTCCTCCAGCAGCGACAGCGATGATCTGGTCGCATCGGTCGCCGAGTCGGTCGAAGCCAGCATCTCCGGCAACCGCAGTTTCGATGTGGACCCCGCGACCATCGGGCCGGGCACACGTCTGGTACAGCTTGGCGCCTATGACGATGTCGAGAAGGCGCGCACGGCATGGGATCAGCTGGCGCGGCGCTTCTCGCCGCTGCTGGATGACCGGGGCCGCGTGATCGAGGCCGCGCATAGTGGCGGATCGGTGTTCTACCGCTTACGGGCGCACGGGTTCAGCGATGAACGCGACGCGCGGCGCTTCTGCGCGGCGCTGGTGGATCAGCAGATCGACTGTATCCCGGTCCTGATCCGGTGACCTCAACCCTGCGCGCTGTCATCTTCGGCTGCTCTGGCCCGGTGCTGAGCGCGGCAGAGCGCGGGTTTTTCGCGCAATCCCAGCCCTGGGGCGCGATCCTGTTTGCCCGCAATATCGAGTCCCCCGCCCAGTTGCGCGCCCTGACCGCCGATCTGCGCGCTGCCGTGGGCCGCGACATGCCCATCCTGATCGATCAGGAAGGCGGGCGCGTGCAGCGCATGGGGCCGCCGCATTGGCGCGGCTGGTTGCCCGCGCTCGATCAGGGGGCGCAGGCGCGCGACCCGGTGCGCGCGATGTATCTGCGCGGGCGTCTGCTTGCGGCTGATCTGCGCGATGTCGGTATTGATGTGAATTGCGCGCCGCTGGCCGATATCGCCACGGCGCAGACTCATCCGATCCTGCGCAACCGCTGCTATGGCAGCACATTGCCGGATGTGGTGGCCCGCGCCCGCGCCATGGCGGACGGGCTGATGGCCGGCGGCGTGCTGCCGGTGCTCAAGCACATTCCCGGCCATGGCCGCGCGCTGCGCGAC
>PWWF01000389.1 GCA_003561595.1 Paracoccaceae bacterium
AGATAGACCCAATGGCCGATGCCGGTCGCCCCCTCAACGTCCAATGCGCCGATGCGGGCGGGGTCCTGTTGCGGGACACTGCGCAGGCTTGCGACATAATGGCCCTGCCCGGCGTCTTGTTGCGCGCGCCAGTGCACCGGGTGCCATCCATGATCGGCGCCGCGCAGCCGCAGGGTCATGTCGCCCGAAAGCAGCGCCCCGATGCCATCGGCATCGGGCAGATCGTCCGGGTGGATCAGATCCTGAATGCAGATCTGTTCCAGCGCGGCGGGGTCATGGCCCAGCGCAGGGGTCCAGGCCGGGTTCGCCGCCAGGATGGTTCCGTCACCCGCAAGAATGCAGACCGGATCGGGCAGAGCTGCGAACACATCCGGCAAAAGCGTATGATCGGGTTTGTAAACCATGCGATAGAGGGCCTGTTCGAGCACCATAGCTGCCTGCAACCCGCCAGTCGGGGCTGAACTGAGCTAGCAGTATAGAGTTAACGTGAACAGAATGCGAGTAATCGCATAGCGGAAAACAGCCATTGGTTGCGCAGCCGCTGCCCTGCCATCACAGCCGGGGTGTCAGACGCGCGGATCGATGTTTACGCCGGGGCCATGGCGCGCTGCGCCTGCGCCTCTTTGCGGGCCTGCACGGCGCGCGGTTTCGACCGGGTGGGCCGCAGGGGCTGCTTCATCGCCTCGGCCTCGCGCGCAAGATCTGCCGCGTTCTCATGCGGCATGTTGGCGGCAAAGGCGCAGAGCGTGCGCAGATAGGCCTCTTGCTGCTGCTGGATGATCCGCATCCAGAAAACCGAGCTCTGCATCCAGAATGTCATCGGGTCGAACATGTGAAATCTCCCTATTCCGAACACTGTCCCCCGCACCATGCGTTCTGTCCGGAGTCCTCAAAATCGCTATGAAGCCGCGCTTGTAACGCAGGTTGTCCCCTTGGCCCGCAACCCTCCTCATGAGCCATCATGAGTGCCCGAAAGCGCATAGTCAGCCGCACAACCAGAACGCGAGCATTTCACCAATCATAACGGTGCGTGTTGCGGTCTGTCAAAACTCTAAGCCCCCGGCTCGCGAATGTTTGCGCAAATGCTGTCTGAGTGGGCAGGTCAGGGGCTAACGGATCACGATTTCATCGGGCCGGGCCAGCCCCAGCACATGGCGCGCCCGTTCATCCAGTAGATCGAGGTCAAGGTAATCATCCGACAGGCGGCGCGTGCGGCTTTCCAGCTCGTCAAGCTGGCTGGCCAGCAGGTCGCGCTCGGTGCGCAGATCGGCCACTTCGGCCTCGATCTGCACGCGGTTGAACAACCCATAGGCGCCCTGCACGGCGGAAAACGTGAAATACAGCGCCAGCACCAGCGCGGTGCCGAAGTAAAATAGCGCGCCGATTGCGGGGCGGGTGCGTTTCATGCCCGTGCCTGTACCTGTCTGCCGATCACCTGCTGGCGCGCGGTTGATCCGCTGCTGCCGTGGGCGAGTATGGCACAGTCCCCCGCACTTGTGAATCCCCGTAAAGCCGGATTATCGCAAGAAGATACCCGCCACCACAAGCATCAGCCCCAGGGTCGACACGCCAAGAGCTGCAAAATTCACGATCACCGCCTTTTGCATCCGTGCGCGCAGCGTGGCGTCATCCAGCCCCGCGCGGCGCAGGCGCAGCACATAAAGGATGCACCAGACCAGCGCCAGAACGCCTGCAAAGGCGAGGGCGGCCCCGCCCCAGATCATGGCCCCCATCGTGACTACTCCTGTTCCAGCGCGGCGACACCCGGCAGGGTCTTGCCCTCCATCCATTCCAGAAAGGCGCCCCCGGCGGTCGAGACATAGCTGAACCCCCCGGCCACCCCGGCCTTGTTCAGCGCGGCCACCGTATCGCCCCCGCCCGCGACCGAGGTCAGCACCCCCTCTGCGGTCAGGCGCGCGGCTTCCTGTGCGCTGGTATTGGTGGCGGCATCGAAGGGCGCGATCTCGAACGCGCCCAGCGGGCCGTTCCAGACCAGCGTGCGGCATTCGGCCAGCAGGGCGGTAATGGCGGCCACGGTTTCCGGCCCGGCATCAAGGATCATGGCATCCTCGGGGCAGGCATCGGCGGGCAGAACCTCATGCGGGGCGCCAGTGGCGAATTCGCGCGCGACGACAATATCCACCGGCAGGTGGATGGTGCACCCGGCCTCTTCGGCGCGCGACAGGATATCGTTCGCGGTTTCCGCCATCTCGCGTTCCGCCAACGAATTGCCGATGCCGACCCCCTTGGCGGCCAGAAAGGTATTGGCCATGCCGCCCCCGATGATCAGATGATCGACACGGGCGATCAGATTCGACAGCAGGTCCAGCTTGGTCGAGACCTTGGCCCCGCCCACCACGGCGGCCACCGGGCGCGCGGGGTCGCCCAGGGCGGCCTCCAGCGCTTTCAGCTCGGCCTCCATCAACCGGCCTGCGCAATTGGGGCGCAGACGGGCCATCCCTTCGGTCGAGGCATGGGCGCGATGCGCGGCCGAAAACGCGTCATTGACGTAAATATCGCCCAGCGCGGCCATGGCCGCGGCCAGCATCTTGTCATTGGCTTCTTCGCCCGCATGAAAGCGCGTATTCTCCAGCAGCACCACATCGCCCGGTTCCATCGCGGCCACGGCCTTTTTCGCGGGCGCGCCCATGCAATCCACGGCAAATGTCACGGGCTGGCCCAGTGCCTTTTCCAGCGCAGGGCGCACCTGTTCGAGCGACATTTCCGGCACGCGCTTGCCCTTGGGGCGGCCGAAATGCGCCAGCAACACCGCCTTGCCACCCGCCTGCGTGATATGCTGCACCGTGGGCACGATCCGCGTGATGCGGGTGTCATCGGTCACGGTGCCGCCCTCTACAGGGACATTGATATCCACCCGGATCAGCGCCGTCTTGCCTGCGAAATCCAGATCTTCCAGCGTATTGTACGGCATAACCGGCGCTCCCACTCGTTCCTGTCGCCGCTATGTGGCGTAAAATCCGGGGCAGGGTCAATGGGATGCGACAGCCTTGGGGGTTTTCCTGCGGGCAGGCGCGCATTAGGGTGCGCGCTGTAACCTCATATCCGGAGACCACGCATGGCCGAAATCAAGGACCCTGAAAACACCATCCTGATGGAGCTGAAAGGCGGCACCGTCACGATCGAGCTTCTGCCCGATATCGCGCCGGGGCATTGCGCGCGCATGAAGGAACTGGCCCGCGCAGGCGCCTATGACAACGTGGTGTTTCACCGCGTGATCGACGGGTTCATGGCCCAGACCGGTGATGTGGCCAATGGCAAGACCGATGCCAATTACAATCCGGGCCGCTGCGGCACCGGCGGGTCGGATCTGCCCAACCTCAAGGCCGAATTCTCGGGCGTGCCGCATGACCGGGGCACGCTGGGGGCCGCGCGTTCGCAAAACCCTGACAGCGCCAACAGCCAGTTCTTCATCAATTTCAGCGACAACCACTTTCTGAATCGCCAATACACTGTCTATGGGCGCGTGATTGCGGGCATGGAACATGTCGATGCCATCACACGGGGCGAGCCGCCGGCAGACCCTGACAAGATGCTGAGTGTAAAGGTGGCCAGCGATGCGTGATCGTCTGATCTTTGCAGGGCTTTTCGCAGTGGGCGTGGGCATTCTGGCCACGACCTCTCTCAACACCTCGCGCGCGGATGCCGACACCCAGGTGCCGAGTGACCATTCCGGCCCGGTCATGACCATCGATGTCGCCGGGCAGGCCAATGGCAGCATCCGCATCGCGCTGCGCGACGATCTGGCGCCCGAACATGTCGAACGGATCGTGACCCTGGCCGAGCGTGGCGATTACGATGGTGTGGTGTTTCACCGCGTGATCGAAGGCTTCATGGCCCAGACCGGCGATGTGGAACACGGCCAGCTTGATGGTGAACGCGCGCGCTGGGGCACAGGCGGGTCCGACATGCCAAACCTGCCCGCCGAATTCAGCGATCAGTCCTTCGAGCGCGGGGTTGTCGGCATGGCGCGGTCGCAAAGCCCCGACAGCGCGAACAGCCAGTTCTTCATCATGTTCGCCCCTGCCACGCATCTGGACGGGCAATACACGGTCGTCGGCCAGATGATCGAAGGCTATGACGTGCTGGATGCCATCAAGCGCGGCACGGGCGCGAATGGCGCGGTGATGGACACGCCGGACCTGATGGAACGCGTCACCATTTCGGAATGAAAAAACGCCGGGGCCGCAAGGCCCCGGCGCTATGTGCGGGATCAGTCGCTGCCTCAGCCGCCATGGGCTTCGGCAAAGCGCGCATCAATCTCGGCTGCCAGATCGGGGTCCTGCGATGCAGCCTCACCGATGGCAATGTATTCATCCACCGTAATATCGGGCGATTCCTCGACAACCTGCAGGATGGCGGCATCGGCTTCCTGCACGATCGCCATTTGCTCTTCTTCGTCGGTCGTGGCTTCAAGCTGCGCCATATACTGCTCGCGCGTCTCGGCCACGGCCAGGGCTGCCGTGATGAAGGCATCGACCATCGCTTCATCTGCAGCGAGCTCAGCCCCCGGCCCTGCGGCGGGTGCGTCGGGGGTCATGTCCTGAGCCTCGGCCTGCGTGGCGAGGAACGGGGTGGCCACAAGCCCGGCCGCGAGGATGGTCGTTGCAAGAAGGCGGTTCAGTGCCATTGAGGTTCTCCTGTCTGTTTCTGCCGCGCCGGATGCCTCATCCAGCGCCAGCCCAAGACCTAAGGTCGCGCCCCCTGGCTTGCAAACGGGTCGGCGGAAAAATGCTGATTCATCATTCTGTTGCGGGCAGAAGCTCAGGTAAATCACCTGAAGCTAGCGCCCCAACTCCCTGATCCCGCGCGATAAACCATCAAGCGTCATCGGCACCATCCGGCCCTCGAATATCTCGTCGATCAGGCCGATGGACCGGGTGTATTTCCAGTGATCCTGCCGGGTTGGGTTGATCCACAGATGATCGGGCCATTGCGCGCGCGCACGCTCCAGCCAGACCTGCCCCGACTCGGCGTTCCAATGCTCATTCGCGCCGCCGGGATAGAGGATTTCATAGGGCGACATCGCCGCATCGCCCACGAAAATGCATTTCCAGTCGCTGCCATAGAGGCGCAGCAGGTCCCATGTCGGCAACCGTTCGGACCAGCGCCGGGCATTGTCGCGCCAGACGAATTCATACAGGCAATTGTGGAAGTAATAATGTTCCAGATGCTTGAACTCGGATTTCGCGGCGCTGAATAATTCCTCGACCGCGCGCACATGGCCATCCATTGACCCGCCGATATCCAGCAAAAGCAACACCTTGACCGCGTTGCGCCGTTCCGGCCGGGTGCGCACATCCAGCCAGCCCTGTTCGGCGGTGGACCGGATCGTGCCATCCAGATCAAGCTCTTGCGCGGCCCCGTCCCTCGCCCAGCGGCGCAGGCGCTTCAGCGCGACCTTGATATTGCGGGTGCCCAGTTCCACGGAATC
>PWWF01000285.1 GCA_003561595.1 Paracoccaceae bacterium
ATGACAACCGTGCTCCGGTCGCAGTCGCAGCGTAAGCTGTCACAAGACCGAAACTTTAAGTCCTTGCGCCTAGCAGCGTAAGGCGGGGTTCGCAGGCACCTGGCAACAGAAGCCTGCATTTCCCGCAAAAGCTGAAAAATCCAGGCACCCCCAACAACCCTTGCGTGCAATCAATATTTTATTTTGCAACAAGGGCGAATTTTTTCCGACCAGACCCAGAAAAAGTTTGCATCGAGACGGGTCTCTCCGCAGAGTATCTGACGATTTCGTGCTTGCACGCGGATCGGTTCTGCCTCTTCAGAGGTGTCGGGACCAGATCGGGAAAAGGGCTTCTAACAGTGATTTTAGGCGTGACTTACGCGCAATTTGTCGGCGCGATGGGCGTGGGGATCCTTGCTGGCAATGGCTCCCCACCCCTGCCCGACATGCAAGGGCGGTTTGACTACAGCCTGTCGGTCGGGGCGAACAGCCAATCCAAGAGCGGACCCGGACAGAATGGGTGGCTGACACTATCGGCACTGGGGCATGAGCCCTATTTCTGGAATATCGTGCCCTCTCATGCGGCGGGGCTGTCGGCGGACGGGGCGGCATTCGTGACAACGGGACTTGCAAAGCGCTACAAGCTGTCAGCCTTTGAATTCACACCCTATTGGGGGCCGACGCTGTATCAGTCGCGGCTGGGCAACTGGTCGCGGCGTGACGCGATCCAGTTCCGCACCGGGATCGATGTCTCGATCCGGATGACGGATGATGCCAGCATGTTCATGGGCATGTATCACATTTCGAATGCGGGAATCAGTTCGAAATCGGCGGGCATTGATGTCACGCATCTGGGGTTCCGGATGACGTGGTAGCATCGCCCCGGCAGGCAAGCATCGACCCGCGATGACGGGAATGGCCGAGCGTGCAGATGGTCGGGGCGGCAGGATTCGAACCTACGACCTACGGTACCCAAAACCGTCGCGCTACCAGGCTGCGCCACGCCCCGACGCCTCGCTCTTTAACGGGGAAGCCGGGGCGAGAAAAGCCTTTAATCGCACCACCCTGAAATTCGCGACAGATCAGTCGCAGGGCCAGGCCGCGATATCCTGATCCAGCCGGGGATGGCGGATCTCGCTGCCCTCGGTGATACCGAATCTGCGCGCCAGCCCGCCATTGATCTCGAGCACCATCAGCACGTTCGGCCCGCCGGGGATGGGCGTTTCATCCAGCGGCTGCGCCTCATGATGGATGCGGGTGATGCGGCCTTCGGGGTCAATGAACAGCATGTCGAGCGGAATCAACGTGTTGCGCATCCAGAAAGAGGGCTCGGTCGGCGCGTCATAAATGAACAGCATCCCGGCCGAGCGCGCCATACGCTCTCGATGCATCAGCCCGCGCGCGCGTGTCTCATCGGTATCGGCAATCTCGACCGTGAACTGCGCTTGTCCCCACGGCCCGCGCAGATCCACCTGACCGGGCGCACAGGCCGCCTGCGCCACTGCGGCCCAGAACGAAAGCACAAATGCCACAAGCCACAGCCGCGCCGCCATGGTCAGGCGCGCGGTCATTCCTGCGCCTCTGTCACCTTTGGATCACGCGGCAACGCGGCTTCCCATGGCTCGATGGACGCGGCCATACGCCCGCGCTCCCCGTCGATCACACGCAGCGCGATGGCCTCGCCCGGGTGCAATTCGGCCAGCCCGGCGCGGCGCAACGTGGCCACATGCACGAACACATCCTCGGACCGGGAAAATACATTGGCAAATCCGAACCCCTTGCCCTTGTCGAACCATTTGACGCGCGCAGGCTCCAGCGGGATCGACGTGTCGATCTGCACAGCCTCGGCTAGCCGCGCGGTGACCGTGACCTCTTCCTCTCCTTCGGGCGGCTGAATATCCAGAACCGCAGACGTTTGCAGCCCGCGCGGCGTTTTCTGAACCGTGATGCGCATGCGCGCACCGTCACAGACCGATCCAAGCCCGTAATTGCGCAGCGCATTGGCATGCAGCAGGATGTCCGAGTCCATGCCATCGGCCACGATGAAGCCATAGCCCTTGACCGTGTCGAACCATTTCACCACGCCATCGATCACCGTTTCGGATGTTGCATCCGATCCTGTGGCCACGTCATCCTTTGTCTGTTTCTGGTCAGGCACTCTGTATTCCAGTCCTCGAATCAAGCGCATCCGGGCAAAGTGACCGGACACCATGCGGCCTGCCTGTCACGGGGACAGCCGTTGTATGTCCCAGACCGCTCCGGGCTCGGCGCGACGCCAGCGAAAACGATCATGCAGGCGAAACGCGCCATCGGCCCAGAACTCGATCTCGAGCGGGACAATCTTGTAGCCGCCCCAGAAGGGCGGGCGCGCGGGGTTGGTGCCGTGGCGTGCCGTCTGGCGCGCAACCTCGGCGATCAGCTCGGCACGGCTGCCAAGGGGTTGCGACTGTTTCGATGCCCAGGCCCCCAGCCTGCTTTTCAGCGAGCGCGAGGCGAAATAGGCATCGGCATCGGGGCCCTCAAAGCGGCTGACATTGCCCCGCACCCTGATCTGACGGCGCAGCGATTTCCAGTGCACTGCAAAGGCGGCCTTGCCTGCCGCCTCGATCTCGCGCGCCTTGGCGCTTTCGTAATTTGTATAGAACACGAAACTGTCGGGCAGGATATCCTTGAGCAGGACCATGCGAACATTGGGCATGCCGCCCGCATCAACCGTCGAGAGTGCGATGGCGTTGGGATCGTTGGGTTCGCTCAGCTCGGCCTCATCCAGCCAGCGCTGCGCGATCAGCATTGGGTCGTCTCCAGAAAAAATGCCGCTCCGGTCGCTCAAGTTATCCCCCTGTTGCAGAACGGTTCTGCGACGATGCCTGCCTTGTATCCCGGCTTTGCAGTTTGCGACGCCGACGCCTTACCTCGCGCAATTGTTAACAGCTTCAGGAACCGACGCAACCGGATTGGCAGTTTGTCCGGGTGCATCTTTGCATTTTGTGTGTGCTTGCAGCAATCCGCACGATGACTTAGAACCGCAGGTGAAACAGTCAACTGGCGGGACGGGTATGACGGGATTGATGGCAGGCAAGCGCGGCCTGATCATGGGGCTGGCGAATGACAAATCGATCGCCTGGGGCATTGCAAAGGCGCTGGCCGAACATGGGGCCGAATTGGCGTTTTCCTATCAGGGGGCGGCGCTGAAAAAGCGCGTGCAGCCCCTGGCAGAGCAATTGGGCACCCCACGGCTTTTCGAGTGTGATGTCAGTGACATGGACTCACTTGATAATGTGTTTCAGGGGCTGAAGGATCTTTGGGGCAGTATTGATTTCGTGGTCCATGCGATCGGCTTTTCCGACAAATCCGAACTGCGCGGCCGCTATGTCGACACCTCGCGCGACAATTTCGCGATGACCATGGATATCTCGGTCTATTCCTTTACCGCGGTCTGCCAGCGCGCGGCCCGGATGATGCCCGAGGGCGGCAGTCTGCTGACCATGACCTATTATGGCGCCGAACAGGTGATGCCGCATTACAACGTCATGGGCGTGGCCAAGGCCGGGCTGGAGGCATCGGTGAAATATATCGCCGAGGATCTGGGCAAGGATGCCATCCGCTGCAATGCGATCAGCGCAGGCCCGATCAAGACCCTGGCCGCCAGCGGTATCGGTGATTTCCGCTATATCATGAAGTGGAATGAACTGAACTCGCCCCTGCGCCGCAATGTAACGCAGGATGAGGTCGGCAAGGCCGCGCTTTATCTGCTGTCGGATCTGGGCTCTGGCACGACAGGTGAGGTGCTGCATGTCGATGCGGGCTATCATGTCGTGGGGATGAAAGCGGTGGATGCGCCCGATATCGATGTGGTGACCGGCAAGAAGGATGCCTGACACGATGACACTGGCGCATGTCATCGCGTTCAACATCACGCTTCTGGCGGCGTTTCTCAGCCCCGGCCCGGCCATGCTCTATGCCCTGCGCAACACGCTGCGCGGGGGGCTGGGGCTGGGCATAGCCACAGGTTGCGGGCTGGCACTGGTCGCGGCGGGCTGGACCTTGGCCGCGTTTCTGGGCCTGCAGGCCGTGTTCGCACTGGTGCCCTGGGCGTATGGCGCGCTGAAGCTGGCGGGCGCGGCCTATCTGATCTGGCTGGCCTGGCATATCTGGCGCGATGCGGGCGCGCCACTGGCGGCTGCGCCCGACCGGCCCACGGGACGGGTGGCCCTGCGCGCCTTTGGCATGGGTATGCTGATCAACCTCGCCAATCCGAAATCGGTGCTGTTCGCCGCTGCCGTGCTGGTGGTCATCTTTCCTGCAGGGCTGAGCGCGGCAGAGATTGCGCTGATCGTCACCAATCATCTGATGCTTGAGCTGCTCGGCTACGCGCTGATTGCCTGGGCCCTCTCGCGCCCGGTGGCGCGCGCGGCCTATCTGGGCGCACGGCGCTGGCTGGACCGGGTGGCAGCCCTGGTGCTGGGCGCCTTGGGCGCGCGTCTGGCGCTGCCAATGGCGGATGAGATGGCGGAGCGCGCCGGATGACTGCGCTTTTCGCCGCATGGCTGGCGCATCTGATCGCCGCGGCCAGCCCCGGCCCGGCGATCCTGCTGGCCGCGCGCACCGGGGTCACGCAGGGCTTTGTCACGGGGCTGTGGCTGTCACTCGGGCTGGCCCTGGGCGCGGTGATCTGGGCCATGGCCGCATTGTTCGGGATGGCCGCGCTGTTCCAGATAGCGCCTGCGCTCTTCTGGGCCTTCAAACTGGCAGGGGCGGGGTTCCTGATCTGGATTGCGGTGCAGATGTGGCGCCGCGCGCCCGCGCCCCTTGACCTGCCCGACCCTGCACTGGCCACCCCGCAATCGGCCGCGGCCGCCTTCCGCCTGGGGCTGTTTGCCCAACTGGCCAATCCCAAACCGGCAGTATTCTTCGGCGCGGTCTTTGTCGCGGCGGTGCCCCCGGGCACAGCGCTGTGGATGGTGGGGCTGCTGCTGATCGCGGTCTTTCTAAATGAGCTGATCTGCACCCTGGCCGTCGCCCGCGCCTTCAGCCTGCGCGCCCCGCGCCGGGCCTATACGCGTTTCAAGACCCATATCGACCGGGCGTTTGGCGGGTGCCTTGCCGCGCTTGGTGTCAAACTCGCCACAACCTGAAAGGGACCCCCATGTCCGACCGTCTGCCGCATGAGAAAGGCTTTCACATCAGCTGGGACCAGATCCACCGCGACAGCCGCGCGCTGGCCTGGCGGCTGGATGGCCATGGCCCCGAAGATGGCAACTGGCGCGCCGTGGTCGCCATCACACGCGGGGGGCTGGCCCCTGCCATGATCATCTCGCGCGAGCTGGATATCCGCGTGGTCGACACGATCAGCGTCAAATCCTATGACTGGCAGAAACAGGCGGACGCCGTGGTGCTGAAATCCCCGCAGGCCGATCTGATGGGCGATGACGGCGCGGGGGTACTGATCATCGATGA
>PWWF01000126.1 GCA_003561595.1 Paracoccaceae bacterium
TTCTGGGACAGCCCGCTGGGTCCCTTGCGCTTTGACTTCTCGCGCGCCCTGCGCACGCTGGACCGTGACCGCACGCAAAGCTTCGACTTCTCGATCGTCTCTACCTTCTGATGTATCGACGGCCACTTGTTGCAGTCATGATCGGGGCCGCCAGCCTGCTGGCGGCCCCGATCCATGCGCAGACGGGCCTGGGACTGTCGATGGGCACGGCCGTTGAGGCGCCCGAAGCGGGGCTGAGCCTGCGCACGCTGGATGAAGATCGCCTGTTCCGGGCTTCGGAATTCGGCCAACGCGTCATTTCCGAGATCGAGGCCGCATCCCGCACGCTCGAGGCCGAGAATGACCGCCTGCTGGCCGAACTGACCGCGCGCGAATCCGAATTGACCGAGCTGCGCAGCGAAATGACGGTCGAGGAGTTTCGCGCCGAGGCAGCGGATTTCGACCTGCAGGCCGAAACCATCCGCCGCCGACAGGCCGAGAAGCGCCAGCGCCTTGTCGATTTCGAGGAGGGCGAGCGCCGCCGTTTCTTTGGCGATATCGGGCCGGTGTTACAGGACTTGCTGCGCCGCACCGGCGGGCAGATGATCGTGGATGCGCGCGCGGTGGTGATTGCCGCACCCGGAATCGACATTACCGATGAGGCTGTCACCGCGATTGATGATGCCATCGGCGACGGGGCCCCGCCACCCGAGCCGCTGGATATGGTGAATGACGATTTTCAACTGGACCTGCCATAGGGCAGGGGCGTTCAGGCAGGCGTGATCTGGCCTGCATCCAGTCGCAAGCGCCGGTCCATGCGGCGTGCCAGATCCAGATTATGCGTGGCGATCAGTGCCGACAGGCCCGTGTCGCGCACCAGCCCCATCAGCGTGCCGAATACCTGATCCGAGGTTTCTGGGTCCAGATTGCCGGTCGGTTCATCCGCCAGCAACAGGCTGGGCGCATTGGCCAGCGCGCGGCAGAAGGCCACGCGCTGCTGCTCGCCCCCTGACAGCGCGGCAGGGCGGTGATCGGCGCGGGGTGACAGGCCCACACGTTCCAGCAAATCCTGCGCGCGGGCCGTGGCATCGGCCTGGGGCACGGCATTGGCCAGTTGCGGCAGCACGATGTTTTCCAGCGCGCTGAATTCCGGCAGCAGATGGTGGAACTGATAGATGAACCCGACCTGTCCGCGCCGCGCCGCGGTGCGCGCACGGTCGCCCAATCGGGTCATATCCGCCCCGTCTATCGCAACGGACCCGGAATCGGGCGTATCCAGCAGCCCCGCGATATGCAGCAGCGTGGATTTCCCCGCGCCCGAGGGTGCGACCAGCGCCACGACCTCGCCCCGGTCCAGCGACAGCGACGCCTCGCGCAGGACCTGCACCTCGCCGCGTTTGCCGCGGTTATAGGTCTTGCTGATGGCCGTCATCTCCAGCGTCTGGTCATTCATAGCGCAGCGCCTCGACCGGGTTCATGCGCGCGGCACGCCGCGCGGGAAAGATGGTGACGATGAAGGACAGCGTCAGCGACAGCCCGATGGCTTTCAGCACATCTTCCAGCCGCAACTGGGCGGGCAGGTTATAGATGCCCCGGATCGACGGGTCCCAGACGCCGCCACCGGCCATGTAGTTCACGAAGCTGAAGATCTGATCGATATAGATGGCAAAGAGGCAGCCCAGGATCACCCCCGCAATCGTGCCCAGCACCCCGACAGAGGCCCCGCAAATGAAGAACACCCTTAACACCGATCCCTCGGACAGGCCCATCGTGCGCAGGATGCCGATATCGCGCCCCTTGTTCTTGACCAGCATGATCAGCCCCGAGATGATGTTCATGGCCGCGATCAGCACCAGAATCGACAGGATCACGAACATGACGTTATCCTCGACATCGAGCGCGCGCAGAAAGCTGCCTGCACTGTCGCGCCAGGTCCATAACATCGCCAACTCGCCGCCCGCGCGTAACAAGTCTGATCGCATGGCGTCGATCTGGTCGGGATTGGCGACCATGACCTCCATCTCGTCCGCGACCCCGTCGCGGTTGAAATAAAGCTGCGCCTCCTCGAACGGCATATAGACGCGGGTGCGGTCGATATCGTAGCGCCCGGCGGTGAAGATATAGACCACCTCATAGGCCGAGACGCGCGGACTGGTGCCAAAGGCCGTGCGCGCGCCATCAGGCGAGATCAGGCGCAGATTGTCGCCCACATTCAGGTTCAGCTCGCGTGCCACACCCGAGCCGATGGCGATGCCTTCGGTAAAGCGCTCGATATCGCCCTGGGCGGCTTCGGGCTCAACGATGCGCGGAATGGTCATCAGATTGTCCTGACTGATGCCAAACACCTCGACCCCGGCATTGCGCTCATTGGCCGAGCCCATGACCTGCCCCTTGACCAGCGGCGCCACCCGCGTCACGCCCGGCACAGCGGCCAGGCGTTCGGCCATCTCCTCGTAATCCTCGATCACGCGGCTGGTGCGGCCCGAATCGTCCACATGCACGGACGAATAGACCGTCACATGCGCATTCGCGCCCAGAATCGTGTCGACGAATTCCGCGCGAAAGCCCGAGCGCACCGACAGCGTGGCAATCAGCGCAAAGACCGCCAGCATGATCCCCAGAAACGAGATCACGGTCATCACGCTGACCCCGCCTTCGGCGCGGCGGGCGCGTAGATAGCGCCACGCGATCATCCATTCAAACGGGGCAAAAGGGGGCGTATGGCCTGTCATGGTTCCGTCCTGCTCGGGCGTCGGGCGCAAGGTCATCGGATTGGCCTGCAAGGTCAAGCGCAAAGCCGCGCCCGCGCGAACACGCCAGCGCGAGTGCTACAGCATCCCCGGCAGCACCTGATCGGGCGGGCGGTGACCATCGGCAAAGGTCTTGATGTTCAGGATCACCTTTTCGCCCATCTCGACCCGGCCTTCGATGGTGGCTGACCCCATATGCGGCAGCAGCACGACATTGGGCAGATCGCGCAGGCGCGGGTTGATGCGGTGGTCATGTTCGAACACATCCAGCCCCGCGCCGGCAATCTCTCCGGCGCGCAGACCGCGGGTCAGGGCGTTTTCGTCAATGACCTCGCCGCGCGACGTGTTGATGATGACGGCGCTGGGTTTCATCAGCTTCAGCCGCCGCGCATTCATCAGATGAAAGGTCGAGGGCGTGTGCGGGCAATTGACCGAGATCACATCCATCCGCGCGACCATCTGATCCAGGCTTTCCCAGTAATTCGCCTCCAACGCTTCTTCGACCTCTGGGCGCAGGCGGCGGCGGTTGTGGTAATGCACCTGCATGCCGAAGGCGCGCGCGCGCCGCGCCACCGCCTGCCCGATCCGGCCCATGCCCAGAATGCCCAGCCGCTTGCCCCCGATTCGCGTGCCCAGATGCGACATGGGCGACCAGCCGCTCCAGCGGTCCGACTGCATCTCGGCCAGCCCTTGCGGGATATGGCGGGTCACGGCCAGCATCAGCGCCATGGTCATGTCGGCAGTATCCTCGGTCAGCACGCCAGGGGTGTTGGACACCAGAACCCCGCGCTGGCGGGCCGATTGCACATCGATATGGTCCACGCCCGCGCCGTAATTGGCGATCAGTTTCAGCCGTGGCCCGGCCTGCGCCAACAGGCTTGCGTCAATCTCGTCGGTGATGGTGGGCACAAGCACATCGGCATTGCGCATCGCCTCGGCCAGCTCCTCGCGGGTCATGGGCACGTCACTGTCGCGCAGGTGGGCGTCGAACAATTCCTTCAGCCGCGTCTCGACCACATCGGGCAGGCGTCGCGTCACGACAACACTCAGGCGGGAATTGGGCATGGGCGTGTCTCACCTTCTTGCAATTCTGTTGCGTTGAGGCAAACTGCCAGCCTGCGCCCCGATCTACAAGCGCGAACTCGTGCAGGGCCGGGGCAAAGGCAGTCAGGCAGACAGGGATCCCGGGCAAAACCGGGACGGGCAGACAGATGAATTTCAGGGTTTTGCTGGGCGTCGCGCTTATGGCGCTGGTTGCGACAGGGCCGATGGTGGCGCAGGCGGCAGAGCGCGGGCCTGTCACCAATCTGCCCTTGCCGCGCTATGTCTCGCTCAAGGCGAATGAGGGGAATGCGCGGCGCGGCCCGGATCAGTCGCACCGGATCGACTGGGTCTATACGCGGCGCGACATTCCGCTGCGCGTAACAGCCGAGTTCGAGCATTGGCGCCGCGTCGAGGATAGCGAGGGCAAGGGCGGCTGGATACATTACGCGCTCTTGTCGGGCGTGCGCACAGTGCTGGTGCAATCCGATATGGTGCAGCTGCATCAGCGCCCCGACCCGCAGAGCACCGCAAGCGCGTTATTGGAACGCGGGGTGGTGGCGCGGGTGCGCGAATGCGGGCCGGACTGGTGCCGACTGGATGTCGAGGGCGCGCGCGGCTGGGCCGAGAAGCGCCATCTCTGGGGGGTGGAGCCTGAGGACGTGTTCGACTGACGCCCGCCCCCTATTCGATATCGTAAGGCAGGAGCGCGCGGTGGTCATGGTCCACACGCAGGCGGCGTTCCAGCGGGGGCACCGCGCGCTGGTGGCAATTGTCCCGCTCGCAGATACGGCAGGAAATGCCGATGGGCTCAAACCCCGAGGCGGGGGCTGTGTCCATCCCGTCGGCATAGACCAGCGCGCCCGCATGATCGATCTCGCAACCCAGCCCGATGGCGTAACGCCGTACCGGTGCGTGAAACGCACCGCCCGCCTTGGTGACGGCGAGCGCGAGGCAGAAATAGCGCATTCCGTCAGGCGTTTCGGCCAGTTGGCGCAGAAACCGGCCCGGTGTTTCAAACGCGCGATGCACATTCCAGAGCGGGCAGGCGCCCCCGAAACGCGCGAATTGCAGCCGCGTGGCCGAATGGCGCTTGGTGATGGTGCCCGCCTGATCCACGCGCACGAAAAAGAACGGCACACCCTTGGCGCCGGGGCGTTGCAGCGTGGACAACCTGTGCGCCACCTGCTCGATGGACGCGCCGAACTGATCCGACAGCGCCTCCAGATCGTGGCGCGTGCGCTCTGCCGCTTCCAGAAACCGGCGATAGGGCATCTGGGCGGCGCCCGCGAAATAATTGGCCAGCCCGATCTTGGCGATGGCGCGCGCCTCTTCCGACTGGAACCGCGCCAGATCGAGTGTCGCCTCCAGCAGGTCATTCTGGGTCAGCAGCGCCACCTGATGCAAAAGCTGAAACACCTGCGTTGCGCGCGCGGCCCGGCCCGAGATCTGCACGATGCCGCTGTCGCGGTCATATTGCCGCAACCCGCCGGAACTGAACCGCACCGACACGCCGCGCCGCGCCAGCGCTTCGGTCGCATGGGTCATCGGGTCGCGGGCGCTGGCGGCGAAATGCTCGGCCGCGCGGTCCACGGCATCCAGGTAGTTGTCGCAATAATGGAAGAA
>PWWF01000137.1 GCA_003561595.1 Paracoccaceae bacterium
CGCCTGATTGGCAAGAAGGTCGATATCCGGCTGACACATCGGATGGTCGAAATCTTCCACAATCACGAACGCGTCGCCGTCCATACCCGCCGCGGCACACGAGGCGGCCATTCCACCGTGAAGGAACACATGCCAAAGGCGCATCAGCGCCATGGCGGCATGACCCCGGAATACCTGATCCTGCGCGCTGGCCGCGCGGACAAGGGATACGACAGCGCCGACTTCGTCGCCGCGGTCAGGCGGATGGTCGTGACGCCGCACATCGCGCAGAAGGTCCGGCATTCCGCCATCGACGGGCGAACCACGCACCACCCCGGCTACGCGGTGTCCCAGCGGCACCGGAAGAAGATCGAGGAACCATTCGGCTGGGCCAAGACGGTCGGCGGCATGGCCCAGACTGTCCACCGCGGCCTCGACAGGGTCCGCGCGCAGTTCACGATGACCATGGCGGCCTGCAACCTCGCAAGATTGCCGAAACTCTTGGCCGCCTGACGAACGGAGCGACCAGCGCTCGGGTGTCACGTCCGCCGATGACCTGCTGTCAGACCGTGACGGCAGGAACACCGTTCTTCCCCCCCGACTTCTTCAGCAGCCTGTTAGAACTGACAAATTCCAACTGCTGAAACACCGTTTCGCACATTCATGGAATATTTCCGTTCTGTCCTGCGAAATTCCCTATTTAAGGCACTGTAAAGATTAAGAATTCATATGACTTAGATTCTGGCGCCGCAAGGCGTGGGGGTTCAAGTCCCTCCACCCGCACCAGAATTCCCTATCGTTTCTGCTGCAAGGCGCGTTCCAGCGCGTTCAGGAAACGTGACCGGTCGGCCTTGGAAAATGCCTTGCCACCGCCCTGCCGGAACGGGTCGGCGCTGCGCAGATCGGTCATCAGATCGCGCGTGGCAAGGATACTGCCGATATTGTCGGGGCCAAGCACCTCTCCGGTCGGTTTGAGGACCTGCGCGCCCGCGTTGACACAGCGATGCGCAAGCGGGATATCCGCCGTGATGACGATATCGCCTGCGCCTGCGCGTTCGGCGATCCAGTCATCGGCCACATCGGGGCCCTGATCCACGATCACGGTTTCAACCAGCGGGTTCTGCGACGGGCGGATGCCGCCATTCGACACAATGACCATATGCACGCGGTGGCGGGTTCCCACACGCTCGACCTCGGGTTTGACGGGGCAGGCATCGGCATCGACATAGATGATCATGGCAGCGCCCTTAGCACGCGGATCAGGCGCTGAACATCGGGAACGTCACCCCCAACGCCCAGGCCAGCACCAGCCCCAGCCCCAGGCCGCCCGCCGCAGGCAGGCCCGTGCGCCGCCCCACCCAGCCCGACATCGTGCCGAACAGCAGAAAGAACAGCACAATGACCGGCAGGATGATCAGCAGGAAGAACAGCGCCTCGAAATCCAGCGCGACCGCCAGCCCGAGCGAGGCGAGGAACGCCACCCGCGCCAGGACCACGCGCCAGAGCGCCCCGCGCCCGCCAGCGGTCAGCACCCCATCGCCCAGCATGAACGGCACCGCCCCCAGCGCCAGCCCCGCGATCACGGCGGCGCGGCCCGGATGGGGCAGGAACGATGCCACATAGCGGTCGATCACGCCGCCCAGCACCGCAATGCCAAAGACAGCGACCGCCAGCCCGACCCACCAGACCCGCGCGGGGAACTGCCCGCGCAACGCATTGAACCGCGCCAGAAGCGCGAGGGTCAGCAGACCATACAGCCCCAGATGCAGCGCCAGGTAATCCGCGACCAGCACAGGCAGGACACTGATATCAAACGGTGCCAGCATCAGCGGGACCAGCAGCGGGGGCAGCAGCGCCACCAGCAGGAATTGCCGGTGCGACAGCGCAGGCGTGGGGGCTCCGCCTTGGGGCAGCGCGCGCGCCAGCGGCCAGCCCAGCGCCACAGTCGCGCCCAGCAGCAACACGATCCAGCCGCCGCGCAGCGCGACCGGGCCATCGCTCTCGCGCTCAAACGCTGCATCCAGCCAGGCGCGCGCCTCGCGCAGCGATGTGCCGGAATACAGCACGCCCACATGCTCGACCATCGGTGCCAGCACGGCCCGCCGCCCGGTGCCCGCTGCCGGGTCGCCCACAGTTTCGCCCAAACCCGCCTCCGCGTCGGCCAGTTGCACGGCGCGCAGGGCTTCTTCGGCCAGCATCCCCTCCCATTCGCCGGTCAGGACCAGCAGGTTGGCAGGGGCATCAGCACTCACAGCCTCGCTGAACATGGAGATTGCGACGACCGCGTCACCCGGCGGGTCGGACAGGGCCTGCCGCACCACGATATCCGAGGCCATGGAATGCCCCAGATAGGCCAGCCGCCCATCGGACTGCGGCTGGGCCAGCGCGGCTTGCGCGACGCGGCCCGTTTCCTCCATCAGCAGGCGCGTGGTGCCGTCGAGCGCGCTGACATCGCCCGACATGGGCTGCGGGTTGCGGCCGTGCCCTTCGAAATCGAAACTGGCCACGACATAGCCCGCCTGCGCGAGGGTCAGGGCAAAGGGCTCCATCAACTGGCGCGATCCGGCAAAGCCATGTGCGATCACGACCACGGGCGCGGGACCGGCCCCGTCGCGTAGATAGAGTGTCGCGGGCGTGCCACCCTCGACCGGGAGCGGGGTGATGGTCAGCCCCTGGCGCTGTGATTCCAGTTGCCAGATCGCAAGCGCCATCAGGCTGAGAGAGAGGATGAGGACAAGATTGCGCATGGGGCCCCGGTCAGTGCAGTCCCTGCATTATCTGACACAAGTCCCGGCAAGGAAAAGGGCGAAAGCATGCGAATGGCCCTGTCGCGGCCCAGAAACAGGGTTGATCCTGCGATAGTGGCACCATAGTAAGGCGCGAAATCTCTCAGGCCGCCATCGGGCGGCCTGTCATTCATGTGAGGATGTCCATGCAAGTCACCGAAACCCTGAACGACGGTCTCAAGCGCGGCTACGAGATTACCGTGACCGCCGCCGAGCTGGAAGCGAAAGTCGATGAAAAACTGGTCGAGGCGCAGCCCGAGATCGAGATGAAGGGCTTTCGCAAGGGCAAGGTGCCGATGGCGCTCTTGAAAAAGCAATTCGGCCAGCGCCTGCTGGGCGAAGCGATGCAGGATGCTGTTGACGGTGCGATGAACAAGCATTTCGAAGACAGCGGAGACCGCCCGGCGCTTCAGCCCGAGGTCAAGATGACCAACGAGGACTGGAAAGAGGGCGATGATGTCGTCGTCACCCTGAACTATGAGGCGCTGCCCAAGATCGAGGCGCCCGAGTTCTCGGATGTCACGCTGGAGAAGCTGGTCGCCAAGGCCGATGACGCCGCCGTGCAGGAAGCGCTGGAGAATCTGGCCAGGAACGCCCAGAATTTCGACGACAAGGATGGCGCGGCCGAGGATGGCGACCAGGTGACCATCGATTTTCTGGGCAAGATCGACGGCGAGCCCTTCGAGGGCGGCGCGGCAGAGGATTTCCCGCTGGTGCTGGGCTCCGGCCAGTTCATCCCCGGATTCGAGGAACAGCTTGCCGGTGTGAAAGCGGGTGAGGAAAAGACCGTCACCGTCAGCTTCCCCGAGGATTACGGCGCAGAGCATCTGGCGGGCAAGGAAGCGACGTTTGACTGCACCATCAAGGCCGTCAAGGCCCCGGCAGAGGCCACCATCGATGACGAATTGGCCAAACAGTTCGGCGCCGAGGATCTGGCCGCGCTGAAAACTCAGATCACCGAGCGGCTGGAAGCGGAATACGCGCAGGCCAGCCGCGCGGTCCTGAAGCGCGGGCTGCTGGATGCGCTGGATGAGAAAACAGCCTTCGATCTGCCGCCCTCGCTGGTCGAGGCCGAGAGCAAGCAGATTGCCCATCAGCTGTGGCATGATGCGCAGGAGGATGTGGACCAGAATGACCACAACCACGAAGAGATCGCGACCACCGAAGAAAGCGACAAGCTGGCCGTGCGCCGCGTGAAGCTGGGGCTTCTGCTGGCCGAGATCGGGCAGGAGGCCAAGGTCGAGGTCAGCGATCAGGAAATGACACAGGCGGTGATCCAGCAGGCGCGCCAGTATCCCGGTCAGGAACGGCAGTTCTTCGAGTTCGTCCAGAAGAACCCGCAGATGCAGCAGCAACTGCGCGCGCCGATCTTCGAGGACAAGGTCGTGGACCATATCCTTGAACAGGTCACCGTGACCGAGAAAGAGGTCAGCAAGGAAGACCTGCAAAAAGCCATCGAGACGCTGGAAGAAGACGCAGGCTGAACGCGCCCTGCCGCGCCCGGAATGCAAAAGGGGCGGCCCCGCGGGGCCGCCCCTTTTTGGATTCTGGCAATGCTGGTGCTCAGGCCCCGCGCGCCAGTGCGGCCACGCCTGTACGCGCCACCTCGACCAGCCCCAGCGGGCGCATCAGTTCGGCAAAGGCATCGACCTTTTCGGGCGTGCCCGTCATCTCGAACACGAAGCTCTCCAGCGTTGAATCGACTACATTGGCGCGGAAGATCTCTGCCAGGCGCAGCGCCTCGATCCGCTGCTCGCCCTTGCCCTGCACCTTGAACAGCGCCAGTTCGCGCTGCACGGACGGCCCCTCGACTGTCAGATCATGGACGCGGTGGACGACTACCATACGTTCAAGCTGCGCGCGGATCTGTTCGATCACCTGCGGGGTGCCGCTTGTGACGATGGTGATGCGCGAGCGGTGGCCCAGATGATCGACCTCGGCCACGGTCAGGCTGTCGATATTGTAGCCGCGTGCCGAAAACAGCCCGATGACCCGCGCCAGCACACCGGATTCGTTGTCGACGATCACGGCAAGCGTATGGACCTCCAGCACATCGGCATTCGGGTCGCGCAGGTCATAGGCCGAATGCTTGGAAGAGCCTTTCTTGATTTTCAGGGCGGACATCTGGGTTCCTCTTGTTTTCAGCGGGTCGGATGTGCCGACCAGTTATTGCATGATCTTTGACGGTCTGGCCCGATCTGCATCATGCCCTGCCTTGTCCGGCAGATCGCGCAATCCGGCTTCCTGTTTTTCGGCTGGGTATCATTTATAGTCATACAGAGCGAGAAGATCAGCCAGATTCTCTTCGAAAAACTGGTGATGGGCCTGCGTGAAATGCTCTTTCCAGCCACCGGGCGCACCACCGCGCAGATGCGATTCTGACGCAACGTTACCGACCTTGCGCCCGGTTCTGTTTTCAAAGCTGAACAGGCGCAACGCCCGGTGCATGTCGGCGGCCATGTCCTCATCAAGCTGGAAGTGCTGCACGATGGCGCCTTCCGACCGCGCTTTGTCGGGGCCCATCAGATCCTCATATCGCACCAGCAGGACGTTGTCCTTCCCCGATGTCCCCCAGCGCCGGAGTATATCGGCATGTTCGTTGTGAAATTTCCGCATTTCCATCATCAGCCCGGTTTCCTTGGGCACAGCATTCAGCTGCTCGGTCCATGAGGGATTGCCGTCCCAGCGCGTATTGGCCCATGCCTCGGTCGTCCAGAGATGGTAGAAATAGCCGGAGACGATGACATCGCGCGGATCCCGGACCAAGGCGACACAGCGCTGATCGGTCAGGTTTTGCGGATCAAATCTGCTGTTGTGGCTCAGGTAGAAATCATAATCCGGCAGCCCGGTGGGATCGGCATCGCCGATCTCCAGTTTCAGACGGTATTTGAAGGCCAGCGCCCTTAGAACCGCAGAGAAATAGGTCGTCATGACCTTGTGATGCGTCGCAAGGATGCGCCGGCCCGGTTCCGGTCTTGCGCGCAGCATGCGCGCGGCCCTGCCAGCGACTGCGCCCCCGGCAAAGACCCATGCGGATGGGGTGCGCAACAGGCCCTTGTTCTTTGAAAACGCATTTCCCAAACGGCTGCGCGCTGCCATCGTCATCCCCGTTTCAATCCCAGGCCGCTGCCGGTTGGGGGCGGTCAAGGTGCCCCCCGCCGGTCAGCTTGCAATGTCCCGCACAGTCAGCCCTGTTCACACCAGCACAGCCCCCGATGCCCCGATCACGCCCTGTGTCTCGGCACCCTCGCCAAGGATCATGTCGTTATGGGCATTGCCCGAGGGGATCATCGGGAAGCAGTTCTCGTGCTTCTCGACCAGACAGTCAAAGATCACCGGCCCGTCATAGGCCAGCATTTCGCGGATCGCGTCATCCAGATCGGCTTCGCTGTCGCAGCGGATGCCCTTGCAGCCAAAGGCCTCGGCCAGCTTGACGAAATCGGGCAGTGCTTCGGACCAGCTATGCGAATAGCGCTCACCATGCAGCAATTCCTGCCATTGGCGCACCATGCCCAGCCGCTCGTTATTAAGGATGAATTGCTTGATGGGCGCGCGATACTGCACTGCTGTCCCCATCTCCTGCATGTTCATCAGCCACGACGCCTCACCCGCGACATTGATCACCAGCGCGTCGGGATGCGCGATCTGCACCCCCAGCGAGGCCGGCAGCCCGTAGCCCATCGTGCCCAGACCGCCGCTGGTCATCCAGCGGTTCGGATCCTCGAACCCGAGATATTGGGCGGCCCACATCTGATGCTGGCCCACTTCGGTCGCAATGTAGCGGTCCATCCCCTTGGTCAGCGCCTCCAGCCGTGCCAGTGCATGCTGCGGGCGGATCGGCGTGCCGCCCGTGGGCGTGTAGGCGAGGCAATTCACCGCGCGCCATTCCTCGATCTGTGACCACCATTGGCCGATGGCCGCGCGATTGACCTTGCGCCCGCGCGATTTCCAGACCTTCAGCACATCTTCCAGCACATGCGCGACATCGCCGATGATCGGCACATCAGTGTGGATCACCTTGTTGATCGACGAGGGGTCGATATCGATATGCGCCTTTTTCGAATGCGGCGCAAAGGCATTGATCCGCCCGGTGATCCGGTCATCGAAGCGCGCACCGACATTGATCATCAGATCGCAATCATGCATGGCCCAGTTGGCCTCATAGGTGCCGTGCATGCCCAGCATCCCCAGCCAGGACTTGCCCGAGGCCGGGTAGGCGCCCAGGCCCATCAGGGTCGAGGTGATGGGAACACCCGTTGCATCGACCAGTTCGCGCAAGAGCTGGCTGGCCGCCGGGCCGGAATTGATCACACCGCCACCCGTGTAGAAAAGGGGCCGCTCGGCCGTCTCCAGCAGCTCGACCAGCGCGGTGATTGCCTCGATATCGCCTTTCACGCGCGGCTTGTAATGATCCGTGCGTGCCTTGGGCTTGGGGCAATAGGTGCCCTGGGCGAATTGCACATCCTTGGGAATATCGACCAGCACCGGCCCGGGCCGCCCCGAGGTCGCGACATGAAACGCCTGATGAATCGTCTCGGCCAGTTTGTCGGTATCCTTGACCAGCCAGTTCATCTTGGTGCAGGGGCGTGTGATCCCGACCGTGTCGCCCTCCTGAAAGGCGTCAGAGCCGATCATGAAGGTCGGCACCTGCCCGGTCAGCACGACCACCGGAATCGAATCCATCAGCGCATCGACAATGCCGGTGACCGTGTTCGTCGCACCGGGCCCAGAGGTCACCAGCACGACACCGGGTTTGCCGGTTGCGCGCGCATAGCCTTCTGCGGCATGAATCGCGCCCTGTTCGTGACGCACCAGGATATGACGGATGTCGTTTTGCTGAAACACCTCGTCATAAATGGGCAGCACCGCGCCCCCCGGATAGCCGAATACGACATCCACGCCCTGATCCTTGAGGGCTTGAACAACCATTTTGGCTCCGGTCATCTGACGTGTCATCCTGTGCTCCATCAAGGCGTCATCATGGGTCGCTTTAGCGCGGGTTCAGGCAATAAAAAAGCCCCCGGTTGTTTCGGGGGCGCATGGAGGTCCGTTCTGGATATCCGTTACCGGCCCATGCGCATCCTGCTTACGATTACTACAAGACTGGCTTTCATTGCTCTCATCCGCTCCTTCAGCGTGGCGAGAGGGTAAGTCCACGAAGGGGTGAGGTCAATGGCGAAAACGCCGCCGATTGCGCGAAAGGGGGCAGTTTCTTTGCATTTGTTGCGCCGGCTCTTTTTGGCTTGGCGCGACGCAAGATGTGTTTACAAAACCAGAAATGTAGTTATATTGTGGTCGTGACCTGCGATGATGACAAAGCCGCCATTGCCCTTGCGGCCCTTGGACATGCCGCCCGCCTGTCGGTTTTCCGCTTGCTGGTGAAGGCCGGGCCGGACGGGTTGATGGTGGGCGAGATCGGCGCGCATCTGGACATGCCGCTGTCAACGCTCGCGCATCATCTGCGGGCGCTGAAGCAGGCGGGGCTGATCAGCCAAGTGCGGGAAGGGCGCGAAGTGCTGACGCGGGCGGAAACGGCGGCCTTGCATGGGGTGGTGGATTATCTGCTGAGTGAGTGCTGTCAGGGTGTGCATCCGCGCGTAGAATCAGCGTGACAGATTTGGCTAAAATAACTATAAAACCGGAGATTTAAGGATGACTGACCACTCTCTCCCCCAGCCCGGCCCCGTTCAAGCGCTGCGGTCGCATCTGTGGCGCAAGGAAAAGCCGTGGCTGGCCTTCGCGCTGATCGTGCTGGTCTTGCTCGCACTGGATCCCGCGCAGCTTGGCCCGTCCTTCGCCAAAGTGACCGGCGCGCTGGTCTCGATTGCGCCCTTCCTTGCAGCGTCGATCCTGATCGCGGCCTGGGCAGGGGCCACGGGCGCGGATAATCTGATCGCGCGCGCCTTCACCGGAGCGCCCGCCATGATGATCGCCATGGGTGCGCTCGCCGGGGGGCTGTCGCCTTTCTGCTCCTGCGGGGTGATCCCGTTGATCGCGGCGCTGTTGGCGATTGGGGTGCCATTGGCACCTGTGATGGCCTTCTGGCTGGCCTCGCCGCTGATGGACCCGTCGATGTTCGTGCTGACCGCGGGCGTGCTGGGGCTGGAATTTGCGATTGCCAAGACGCTGATCGCCATCGGCATGGGTTTGCTAGGCGGGACGGTCGTGCATCTGCTGATGAAAAGCGGTGCGCTGGTCGATCCGCTGCGCGAGGGGATCGGCAATGGGGGCTGCGGCGGCGCGAAGGTGCGCGCGCCGAAGCCGCCCGTCTGGGCCTTCTGGCGTGATCCTGCGCGGGTGGCCAAATTCCGCACGGAAGCCGCCAAGACCTTCCTATTCCTGTTGAAATGGCTGTCGCTCGCGTTCCTTCTGGAAAGCCTGATGCTGGCCTATGTGCCTGCGGAACTTGTCACGCAGACGCTGGGCGGGAATGGCGTGCTGCCGATTGTCATTGCCACGCTGGTTGGTGTGCCCGCCTATTTCAACGGTTATGCCGCGCTGCCGCTGATCGGCACCTTGCTGGAACAGGGAATGCAGGCGGGGGCTGGCATGGCCTTTCTGGTGGCAGGCGGTGTGACCTCGCTGCCTGCCGCGATTGCAGTCTGGGCGCTGGTCAAGTTCCGGGTTTTCGCGCTTTACATCGCGATTTCGCTGGGCGGAGCGTTCGGGATGGGACTGATCTTCCATCTCTGGACGTTGCTGTAACGCCGCAGGCAAACTAAGAGCAAAAGCCGCAGGGTCTAAACCTTGCGTCCGGCGCAGTGCGATGATCTATTGGTTGCGTATTCCCCAAGTAGAATCGAGCAGCCGATGAGCGACCTTCTGCAGAATTCCGACAGCTATGATGCGTCCTCTATCGAGGTGCTGGAAGGGCTGGAGCCGGTGCGCAAGCGCCCCGGCATGTATATCGGCGGCACGGATGAACGCGCGCTGCACCATCTGGTGGCCGAGGTGCTGGACAACTCGATGGATGAGGCCGTCGCGGGCCATGCCAACCGGATCGAGGTCGAATTGCACGCGGACAATGCCATTACCATCCGTGACAATGGCCGCGGCATCCCGATTGACCCGCATCCCAAGTTCCCCGGCAAATCCGCGCTGGAGGTCATTCTGTGCACGCTGCACGCGGGCGGCAAGTTCTCGGGCAAGGCCTATGCCACCTCGGGCGGGTTGCACGGGGTGGGTGCGTCGGTCGTCAATGCGCTGTCGGACCATATGCGGGTCGAGGTGGCGCGCAATCGCGAACTCTTCGCGCAGGAATTCTCGCGCGGGATCCCGCAGGGGCCTGTCGCCAAGATCGGCCCGGCACCCAACCGGCGCGGCACCATGGTCACCTTTCACCCAGACCCCGAGATCTTCAACACGCTGCAGCTGAAACCGGCGCGGCTGTTCAAGATGGTCCGGTCCAAGGCCTATCTGTTCTCGGGCGTGGAAATCCGCTGGAAATCGGCCGTCGATGACGGCGAAACCCCGGTCGAGGCCACATTCCACTTTCCCGGCGGGCTGGCCGATTACCTGAACGAGCAGCTTGCCGGGATGGTCACCTATTCCGACAAGCCCTTTGCCGGAAAAGTGTCGTTTCAGGAGAAATTCGGCCAGCCCGGATCGGTCGAATGGGCGATCAACTGGACGCCCGCGCGCGACGGGTTCGTGCAAAGCTACTGTAACACGGTCCCCACGCCCGAGGGCGGCACGCATGAACAGGGCTTCTGGGCGGCGGTGCTGAAAGGCATTCGCGCTTATGGGGAGTTGGCAAATAACAAGAAAGCCGCGCAGATCACGCGCGAGGATATGGCCGCAGGGGGCTGCGCGCTGGTGTCCTGCTTTATCCGAGAGCCCGAATTCGTGGGCCAGACCAAGGATCGCCTTGCCACGACCGAGGCCGCGCGCATGGTCGAAGGCGCGGTGCGTGACCATTTCGACAACTGGCTGGCCGCTGACCCGAAGGCGGCGGGCGCGATCCTGGATTTTCTGGTGCTGCGCGCCGAGGAACGGCTGCGGCGGCGGCAGGAGAAGGAAACCAGCCGCAAATCCGCCACTCGCAAGCTGCGCCTGCCGGGCAAGCTGGTGGATTGCACCGCGACCAATCGCAGCGGGACGGAGCTGTTCATCGTCGAGGGCGATTCGGCGGGCGGCAGCGCCAAGATGGCCCGCGACCGCAAGACACAGGCGCTCTTGCCGCTCAAGGGCAAGATCCTGAATGTGCTGGGGGCGGCCTCGAACAAGCTGGGCACCAATGCCGAGATCAATGATATCTGCCAGGCGCTGGGCGTGGGGCTGGGGTCAAGGTTCCGGCTGGATGATCTGCGCTATGACCGCATCATCATCATGACTGATGCCGATGTGGACGGGGCGCATATTGCCGCGCTACTGATGACGTTCTTTTATGCGCAGATGCGCCCGATGATCGATGCGGGCCATCTGTATCTCGCTTGCCCGCCGCTGTTCCGGCTGACGCAGGGGGCCAAGCGCGTCTATGCGCTTGATGAGATCGAGAAAGAGCGGCTGGTGGAAGCGGGGCTTGGCGGCAAGGGCAAGATCGAGGTGTCGCGCTTCAAGGGGCTGGGCGAGATGGATGCCAAGGATCTGAAGGAAACGACGATGGACCCAGGCAGTCGCCGCCTGATCCGCGTGTCGGTGGATGATGACATGCCGGGCGAGACATCGGATCTGGTGGAACGGCTGATGGGCAAGAAGCCGGAATTGCGGTTCCAGTATATCAGCGAGAATGCGCGGTTTGTGGAGGAACTGGACGTCTAGCGCGGGCCCCTGACTGATGGCTCAGGTAGCGTTGTGCGCTGCACTTCTGGCGGTGTGCGTTTGACAGATGTCTTTTTGAGTATTTTTGGCAAGATGAAGGAACAGGCGCGGTTCGATGTGTCGGGCGTTGGCCTGCCTTCAGATGCGGCCCGCATCAGCCGCGCATCGCGAAGCGCCTGAGCAGATGGAAGCGGCCACTGTCATCCTCGCCAAAGACGCAGAGCGCATCGAGCGCCTGCGCCTGTGCCAGCGCAGGGTCGAACCAGGCATGCGCGGCGCGCAGGGCATCGGGCATCTGGTCAGGCGGCAGCTTGCCGGTCAGGGTGACGTGGAAGCGAAATTCCTCCATCACATAGGGGTAGCCCCAGCGTTGCAGCAGCGCTTCCTGACGCGGGCTCAGCCCGGCGGCGCGGCGACGGGCCAGATCGTTCTCGGTCAGGGGTGCGCGAAACGGATCGAGCGCGCGCACGATCCGGTCGGCGCAATCGGTCAGCGCTTGCGGCTGGGGATGGGTCACGATTGCGAGAAACCCCCCGATCGGTTTCAGGCGCAGCCCATCCAGCGGGACCGGGGCAAGCTGGTCGGCCAGCGCCTCGACCCCGTCGAGAAAGCTGGCCACCCCGCCTGACAGCCGCATCGGTGGCTTGAGCGTGCCATGCAGCCCGTATTTGCGCGGCGTCGCAGTCAGCGCAGCAAGGTCGAGCCCCAGATCGGGCTGCGGCATATCCATGCCCGTGGCGGGGTCCCAGCCCAGCCAGGCGGCCCCGGCGCGGGCCAGATCGGACCCGGGTGCGGGCGCGTAATAGACGGCAAAACGTTGATAGGTGTCGAGCATGGGTGCTTCCGATGTAGCAGTATCCTTGCCTGCCACGGCACTGTGACACCAGCGTGACGCCAGCGGCAAGGGGGTGCGCATACTGGCATCGAGGTTTCTCGCGCCGGTGGCCGGGGTCAGCCGGGGGCAAAGCCCATCCGGGCGCGGAACCGCGCGAATTCGCTCTGGCTTGGGCGCTGGCCGCAGAAGATCTCGACATAGCCGGGGACGCGGTTGATCCGTGTGGCAAGGTCTTCCTGCACCTGCATCGAGATATAGCCGATCTGCGTCAGATAGACGGCGCGGGCGCGTATATCAGCCTCTTGCGGGGGGTATTCGAAGCGCAGGAACATTTCGCGTATGGCCCCCAGCCGGGTTTCATCGGCAATCCTGACGCGGTCCATCACTGCATCGGATTGATGCGCCCAGCCGCGCACGGCGAAATCGAGGCGCGGCTCAAACAGCGCCTCATCCTGAAAGACCGTGATCAGGTTCAGCACGGCCTCGGGCATGGTTTCGGCATAGGCCTTGCAGGCGGTGACGAACGCACCGGTATTCTTGGCCTCCCAGTCCTGCAGCAGGGCGTCGAGCAGCATGTTCCGGTCCTTGAAGAACCAATAGAAGCTTGTGCGCGACAGGTTGAGCTGGCTGGCCAGTGGCTGGATCTTGACCGCGTCGAGCCCGGTTTCCAGAAACGCCGCCTTGGCCGCTGCCAGCCACAGCTCTCGCGATCCGCGCCAGCCTGTGGGTTTTGGGTCAGCCTCAATGCTCATGGGCGCGAGAATACGGGGCAGGGGCGGGGCCATCAAGGAAAATATACACCGGTGAACCTATACTTGACGCAGGTGAACATTTCTGTTTCCGTGGGAGTGCAGCCAAGGAGTGCCCCATGTCCGCCGATCCCCTTTTGCAGCCCTATCGCCTGAAGCATCTGACGCTGAAGAACCGGCTGATGATCAGCAGCCATGAACCCGCCTATCCAGAGGACGGGATGCCGAAAGAGCGCTACCGCGCCTATCATGTCGAACGCGCGCGCGCCGGGGTGGCGATGACGATGACGGCGGGATCAGCCTCGGTCGCGCGGGACAGCCCGCCCGTGTTCAACAACATCCTTGCCTGGAAGGATGAGGTGGTGGGCTGGCTGAAACAGCTGACAGATGAATGCCATGCGCATGACTGCGCGGTGATGATCCAGCTTACGCATCTGGGCCGCCGCACCCGCTGGGACAAGGCTGACTGGCTGCCGGTCGTCTCGGCCGGGCATGCGCGCGAGCCGTCGCATCGGGCGTTCCCGAAGCTGGCCGAGGACTGGGATATCGCGCGGATCATCGAGGATTATGCCGATGCGGCCGAGCGGATGCAGGCCGCAGGCCTCGACGGGATCGAGCTGCAGGCTTATGGCCATCTGATGGACCAGTTCTGGTCGCCCCTGACCAACGATCTGGACGGCGAATATGGCGGCTCTCTCGACAACCGCCTGCGGTTCACCTTTGACACCTTGCGCGCCATCCGCGCGCGGGTCGGCCCCGATTTCATCGCGGGTGTGCGCTATACCGGCGATGAGGGGTTGCCCGGCGGGCTGACCCGCGCGGACGGGCTGGAGATTTCGCGCCGCCTGAAGGACTGCGGCATGGTGGATTTCCTGAATGTCGTCAAAGGCCATATCGACACGGATGCCGGGCTGACCGATGTGATCCCGGTGCAGGGCATGCCATCCGCCCCGCATCTGGATTTCGCGGGCGAGATTCGCGCTGCGACCGAGTTCCCGACCTTTCATGCCGCCAAGATCCAGGATGTCGCCACCGCGCGCCACGCCATCGCCAGCGGCAAGCTGGACATGGTCGGCATGACACGCGCGCATATGGCCGATCCGCATATCGTGGCCAAGATCATGCGCGGCGAGGAAGATCGCATCCGCCCCTGTGTCGGGGCGAATTACTGTCTGGACCGCATCTATCAGGGCGGGATGGCGCTGTGCCTGCACAACCCCGCCACCGGGCGCGAGCTGGAACAGCCCCACACTGTTGCGCAAACAGACACGCCCCACCGCGTGGTCATCATCGGCGCGGGGCCTGCCGGGCTGGAAGCGGCGCGCGTGGCCGCTGAACGCGGCCATCAGGTGATCGTGCATGAGGCCGCCAATGATCCCGGCGGGCAGGTGCGCCTGTGTGCCCTGACACCCCGGCGGCAAGAGATGATGCAGCTCATCCAGTGGCGATTCGCGGAATGCACGCGGATGGGTGTCACCTTCCGCTTCAACTCTTTCGCCGATGAGGATGCGGTGCGCGCGGACGCGCCGGATGTCGTGATTGTCGCGACCGGGGGCCTGCCCCATACCGAGGTGCTGGAGGCGGGCAATGATCTGGTCGTGTCGGCCTGGGATATCCTGTCAGGCGATGCGGCACCGGGAGAGAATGTGCTGATCTATGACGATGCGGGCGACTATCCTGCCCTGCAGGCCGCCGAGGCGCTGGCCACGCGTGGCGCCAGGGTCGAGGTCATGACCCGCGACCGCAGTTTCGCCCCCGAGGTCATGGCGATGTCGCTTACCCCGTCCATGCGCGAATTGCAAAAGCGCGATGTCACCTTCACAGTCACGTGGAAGCTCGAGTCCGTCACGCGCGAAGGCAATGGCCTGCTGGCCACGATCGGCAGCGATTATGGCGGGGTCACGCGCGAGCGGCGGGTGGATCAGGTCGTGGTCAACCATGGCACGCGCCCGCTGGATGATCTGTATTTCGATCTGCGCCCCGGATCGCGCAATCTGGGCGAGGTGGATTACGAGGCGCTGATCGCGGGTCACAAGCAGGACGTGACGCGGAACCCGGATGGCAGCTATCAGCTTTTCCGCATCGGCGACGCCGTGGCCGCGCGTAACACCCATGCCGCGATCTATGACGCGCTGCGCCTGGTCAAGGCGCTATAGAGGCCTTCTGCGGCGCAGCATCGCAGCGCCGCGAAGGCGACACATAATGTCGTTCCCGGACGCGCCCTGCGCGGGGTTATTTTGCATGGCTGGGCCGACTGCAGATGCAGCCCGCGCCCTGTGTCGGCACCCCCTTGCGGGGCGGCGACAGAGGGCGCGGCCCCACCACCCAGCCTGATATCGCAAAGGCCAACACGATGATCAGCAATTCCGACCTTCTCTATCTGCTCATGTCGCGCAAGCCGTGGCATTCGCTGCCCCAGCCCTTCTACACCTCGGCCGATGTGTACGAGGCCGATCTGCGCAATATCTGGCAGCGCGACTGGATATTCGCCGCGCCCAGTGCCGAACTGCCCAAGACCGGCAGCTATATCACGCTGGAGGTCGGGGATGCCTCGGTCATCGTGGTGCGCGGGGCCGATGGGGTGATCCGGGCGTTCCATAATTCCTGCCGCCACCGGGGCAGCCGCATCTGTTCGGCCCACAAGGGAACCGCGCCCAAGCTGGTCTGCCCCTATCACCAATGGACCTACGATCTGGATGGCAAGCTGTTATGGGCACGCGAGATGGGGGCGGATTTCGACCCCTCGGCGCATGGGCTGGGCCTTGTGCATTGCCGCGAGATCGAGGGCATGGTGTTCATTTGCCTTGCGCAGACCGCGCCCGATATCAGCGAGCTTGCGGCGCAGGCCGCGCGCTACATGGGGCCGCATGACCTGTCGAACCTGAAAGTCGCGCATCAATCCAGCATCATCGAGCAGGCCAACTGGAAACTGGTGCTGGAAAACAACCGCGAATGCTATCACTGCGCAGGTGCGCACCCGTCGCTTTGCGTGACCTTTCCGGACGATCCCAACCTTGTCGGTGCCGATGACAGCACCACCAGCAATGCAGGCCGCACCCATGTCGCGCGCTGCGAGGCGGCGGGCCTGCCTGCGAAATACCTGATCGACCCGTCCGAGCGCTGGCGCTTCGTGCGCATCCCGTTTCTGGGCCGCGCAGTCAGCTATACGCTGGACGGCAAGGCGGCTGTCAGCCGCCGCATCGGGCAGGTGCCCTTTGACGATGCCGGGTCCTGCCTGTTCTTTCACTACCCCAATACCTGGAACCATTTCCTGTCTGACCATGTGCTGACCTTCCGCGTCCTGCCCATCGGCCCGCAACAGACGCAGGTCACGACCACATGGCTGGTCCACAAGGATGCCGAGGAGGGGCGCGACTACGATCTGTCGCGCCTGACCGAGGTCTGGACCCACACCAATGACGAGGACCGCCGCATCGTCGAGGAAAACCAGCGCGGCATCAATTCGCCCGCCTATCTGCCCGGCCCCTACAGCCAGGTGCAGGAAGGGGGCGTCAACCAGTTCGTGGACTGGTATTGCCGCACGCTGCACACCGCCCTGATGCCGCCCCGCCAGATCGCAGCGGAGTAAGCGCCATGATCCCGATGCCGACCAAGGACAGCCCCGTTTGGCGCGATGACGAGGAACTGGAATGCGTGGCAGTGCTGCCAGAGGCACCGGGCGTCAAGACATTCGTCTTTCGCGCGCCATCGGCGGCCATGTTCGTGTTCCGCGCAGGCCAGTTCGTGACACTGGACCTGCCGGTGCCGGGGGGCAATGTGCAGCGCAGCTACACGATTTCATCCTCGCCCATCACCTCGGCCTATATCGCGATCACGACCAAGGTGCAGCCCGGCTCGGTCGGCACGGCCTGGATGCATGAGCATTTGCGGGCCGGAATGCGCCTGCGCGCCTATGGTCCCGCCGGGCTGTTCCATCTGCCGCCCAGCCCGGACGGAAAGTTCCTGTTCATCTCTGCCGGGTCGGGCGTGACGCCGATGATGTCCATGGCCACCACGCTGTTTGAACGCGGCGAGGACCCGGATATCTGTTTCATCCAATGCGCCAGCCGCCCCAGTGACCTGATCTTCCGGCGGCGGCTGGAATACATGGCCTCGCGCGTGGGGGGGCTGGCGCTGCATTTCGTGGTCAGCCAGTGCGAACCCTATGAGGTCTGGACCGGCTATCGCGGGCAGTTCAATCAGTTGATGCTGGGCCTGATGTGCAACGATTATCTGGAACGCGATGTCTATTGCTGCGGGCCAGAGGGGTTCATGACCGCGATCCGCGAAATCCTGATCTCGCTGGGCTATGACATGAGCCGCTATCATCAGGAATCCTTCCATGCGCCCGCGGAAACCGTGGCCGAGATCAAGGAATTCGACGATCCTGTCCCCGATGAGAGCGCCGAGGCCGAGATCGTCTTTACCCGCTCCGGGCTGAGTGTGACCTGCACCGAAGGCGACACGATCATGCAGGTCGCCCGTGCCAATGGTCTGGCCGTCGCCTCGGGCTGCAATTTCGGCCTGTGCGGCACCTGCCGGACGCGCAAATTGTCGGGCGATGTGCATATGGTCCATAACGGCGGCATCACCGAGGATGATATCGAGGATGGCTATATCCTGGCCTGCTGCTCGCGCCCTGTCGGGCGGGTCGAGGTGGATGCCTGAGCCTTTAACCGGGCTTTTGCGGTTGAATGTCGCGGGGCATGGCGGCAACACTCTGCTGGCGCGCAGGTCGGACAGGCCGCAGTCAGGGGAGCGCGATGCAACTCGGCTATCTGATGAACACCTATCCGGTGACATCCGCCACATTCATCCGGCGCGAGATCGCCGAGCTGGAAGCGCAGGACGCGCAGATCCGGCGCTTTGCCGTGCGCCCGTGGTCCGAGGATCTGGTTGATCCCGCCGACAGGGAGGAGGCCGCGCGCTGCACCTATCTGCTGGCCCCCGGCGCGGGGCGGCTGGCGGCTGGTTTCCTGCGCGAAGGGCTGCGCAATCCGCGTGGGGTCGGGCGCGCCATCGGGGCGGCATGGGCGCTGTGGCGCAATGCGGGCCGGGGCGCGCTGGTGCGGCACATCGCCTATCTGCTGGAGGCAGTGGAGCTGAAGGCGCAGGCGCAGGGGCTGGCGCATATCCACGCGCATTTCTCGACCAACACGGCTGCCGTGGCGTTGATCTGCGCGCGGCTGGGCGGGCCGGGGTTTTCCTTTACCGCCCATGGCCCCGATGAATTCGTGGACCCTGTGGCCGCGTCCCTTTCGCTCAAGCTGCGCGAGGCGCGTTTTGCCGTCGCGATCACGCATTTCGCGCGCACACAGCTTGCGCTTGCTGGCGGGATGGAGGTCTGGGACAAGACCCATGTCATCCGCTGCGGGGTCGAGATCGGCCCCGAGCTACTGGCACCGCCGCCCGATGCGCCCTTTGTCTGCGTGGGCCGCCTGTGCCCACAAAAGGCACAGACCCTGCTGATCGAGGCCATGGCCGAGCTGCGCCAGACCCATCCGCAGGCCCGCCTGACCCTGATCGGCGATGGCGAGACCCGA
>PWWF01000234.1 GCA_003561595.1 Paracoccaceae bacterium
GACAGGAAAATCTGCATGAGGGGGGCGAGCTCCAGGTCATGAATCCCCCATCCAGAATCGATTCCGGCGTCATCCGCAAGGGCAGACGCTCACACCCTCAGTTCCAAACGCGATTCCCCTGAGGTAGTGGGTCGCGACACGCGCTGTGCCACCGGACCCGCAGCGCGCGGCGCCACAGCCTGCATCGCCAGATGCCGCAGCCCGCGGCGCAGGCGGAACAGGCGAAAGCGCAGCTCGGGATGCAGCTTCAGCACGGTCCGGACCATCAGCATCATGTCATACCGCAGTGAGCGCCGGGCCTGATAGCGCAGGTCCAGCGCGGCCTTGCGCGGCAGACAGGCGCGGCAATAGATGGCATCGGTTTCCGCCGCACTGCGCGCGGCGCGCAGCAGCCGCGCCTCCATCCGCAGGACGACGAGTGTGCCCAGACCGGTGATCCCCGGACGCGCGCGCAGCACGCGGGCATAAAGCGCAGGGTAGCGTTCGACATAGTCGCGCATCGGCGGGCGCGGGCCCACAAAGCTCATATCCCCGCGCAGGACGTTCCATAATTGCGGCAGCTCATCCAGCCGCCAGGGCCGCAGAAACCGCCCGCTGCGGGTGATGCGCCCCGCCTTGTCGCCACCTGTCACCCCGCTGTCGTGCTCCGCATGCCGCATCGTGCGGAACTTGAGCATGACAAACCCCCGGCCGGGTGCCGACATCCGTTCTGACCGGTGCAGGATGGGGCGGCCATCCGCAAGCAGGATCAGCGCCGCGATACACAGCATCACCGGCACCAGCACCACAACCAGAAGAAGAGCGCAGACAAGATCGAACAGGCGTTTGCTTGGCGTCATCGGGTCATCCTTGTTGCCCCACGCCGCCACAATGCCAGACAAGTCTTGTCGAATGGTGAACCCGCCGCAAACCAAGCCTGCAAACGGAAACGGGCCGCCCCGATGGGCGGCCCGTTCCTGCGACCTGAGCAATGCCGATCAGCTGTTCACGGCATCCTTCAGGGCCTTTGCGATGGTGACCTTGACGGCCTTGTCAGCCGGCTTGGTCATCGTCTCGCCCGTGGCAGGGTTGCGCACCTGACGCTCGGGGCGAGCGCGGCACATCACTTTGCCGATCCCCGGCAGGGTCACAGCACCACCTGCGGCAACCTCGCGCATCACCAGCGCCGAAATCGCGTCCAGCGCAGCATTGGCGGTTTTCTTGTCGCTTTCCATCTCTTCTGCCAGAGCAGCCACAAGTTGCGTCTTGGTCATCGGCTTGACGGTCATATGCATCTCCTGATTGAAAGCGGGTCATTGCGTCTTGCGATGGCCCGCCGAATGTACACGAGCGGCATCTAGCCCGAGTTTGTGAGCGCTGACAATTGCCCGGACCCCAAAAAATAGCGCTTTCAGATGGAAAATGTGCCTTGCGCGCTACAAAAACGCGGTTTCAGAGAAGGACCGCAGCTTGCGGCTGTGAATCTTCTCGAGCGGCATGTCACGCAAGAGCTCCATCGCGCGGATGCCGATTTGCAGATGCCGAGCGACTTGTGTCTTGTAGAATCCCGATGCCATGCCCGGCAGTTTCAACTCGCCATGCAGCGGTTTGTCGGAGACGCAAAGCAGCGTGCCATAGGGGACGCGAAAGCGAAACCCGTTCGCCGCGATGGTCGCGCTTTCCATGTCCAGCGCAACGGCGCGCGACTGCGACAGGCGCTGCACGGGGCCGGACTGGTCGCGCAACTCCCAGTTGCGGTTGTCGATCGTGGCAACCGTGCCCGTGCGCATCAGCTGCTTGAGCGCGTAGCCTTCAAGCTGCGTGACCTGCGCCACCGCGTCCTGCAGCGCGATCTGGATCTCGGCCAGCGCCGGGATCGGCACCCACACGGGCAGGTCGGCATCCAGCACATTGTCATCGCGCAGATAGGCATGGGCCAGCACGAAATCCCCCAATGCCTGAGAGTTGCGCAGCCCCGCGCAATGCCCGACCATCACCCAGGCATGCGGGCGCAGCACCGCGATATGGTCCGTCGCCGTCTTGGCATTCGATGGCCCGACACCGATATTGACCAGCGTCATGCCCGCCCCGCCCGGCCGTTTCAGGTGATAGGTCGGCATCTGCGGCAGGCGCGGCAACAGGGGCAGCGGGGTTTCGGGGTCGGTGATCTCGGTATTTCCGGGGCCGACAAAGCCGGTATAGCCGCTCTCGGGATCGGCAAGCTGCGCGCGGGCAAAGGCCTCGAACTCATCGACATAGAACTGGTAGTTGGTGAACAGGATGTAGTTCTGGAAATGCTCGGGCGCGGTGGCCGTGTAATGCGCCAGCCGCGCCAGCGAATAATCGATGCGCTGCGCGGTGAACAGCGCCAGCGGGCGCGAGCCGTCGGGATTGCGCGTCGCGGCGCCATTGACGATGTCGTCATTGGTGGTTTCCAGATCGGGCACATCGAACAGATCGCGCAGGGACAGCGACAATTCGCCGTTTTCGGGCAGGGTGACATCGCCGCGTCCCGACATCGCGAAATGCAGCGGGATGGGCGTGTCCGACGGCCCGATGCTGACCGGCACGTTGTGGTTGCGAATAAGCAGGCCGATCTGCTGGCGCAGATAGTGGCGGAACAGATCCGGGCGGGTCACCGTGGTCGCATAGGCCCCCGGTTCGACCACATGCCCAAAGCTCAGCCGCGAATCGATGGTGTCATAGCGTGCCGTGACCAGCCGGATTTCGGGATAGAACGCACGGTAGCGCGCCGTCACCGGCGCACCGCTGACGACATGGTTGAAGGCGTCCACCAGAAAGCGGGTGGCTTCGGCATGCAGCTCTTCCAGATAGGCCACGGCGGCATCGGCATCGGTAAAGCTGCGGTGTTCGGCCCGGTCCGGGGTGTGCAATGTCAGCATGTCGGTTGGTTTCATCTTATTATCCTTTTGCACCGCCCGGTGTCGCGGCCTGCCCGACACTGCCACCCCGGACCCGCAGCGGCAAGATGCGGGCTTTGCAAAATCACCCTTTCCCTGAAACGACCGATGGATTAGCGTCGCGCCATGTCAACCGCATTATTCACGCATCCCGCCGCACGCCGCCATGAAACACCGGGCGGCCACCCCGAACAGATCGCCCGTATCGACGCGGTCGAACGCGCGCTCGCCGCGCCCGAGTTCGGTGCCCTGCAACGCCATGACGCGCCCGAGGCCGAGGATGCACAGCTTCTGCTGTGCCACCCTGCCGATCATGTGGAACGCATCCGCATGGCCATTCCGGCGGCGGGCATTTACCAGCTTGATGCCGATACCCATGTCTCGCCCGGATCAATGATCGCGGCGCGCCGGGCTGCGGGCGGGGCCTGCGCGGCGGTCGATCTGGTGATGCGCGGCGCGGCGGCCAATGCTTTCGTCGCCATGCGGCCACCGGGGCACCATGCCGAACGGTCCACGCCGATGGGGTTCTGCCTGTTCGGCACGGTCGCCATTGCCGCCAAACACGCGATGGAACGGCATGGCCTGTCGCGCATCGCGGTCGTGGATTTCGACGTGCATCACGGCAATGGCACGCAGGATCTGCTGTGGGACGAGCGGCGCGCGCTGTTCATCTCCAGCCATCAGATGCCGCTCTGGCCCGGCACGGGCAAACCCGATGAACGCGGCGCATATGGCAATGTGATGAACCTGCCACTGGCACCGGGCACGGATGGCGCGGCGTTCCGGCAGGTCTATGAGGATATGGTCCTGCCGCAACTGGATCGTTTCGCGCCCGAACTGGTGCTGATCTCGGCCGGGTTTGACGCCCATCGCAATGACCCGCTGGCCGAGCTTGCGCTGGGGGAAGAGGATTTTGCATGGGTCACTGGCGCGATCTGCGATATTGCGGAGCGCCACGCATCGGGGCGGGTGGTGTCCTGCCTTGAAGGGGGCTATGACCTGACCGCATTGGGGGCGAGTGTTGCCGCCCATGTAAAGGTGTTGATGGAGAGAGCCGCATGAGCGACAAGCCTGTCGAGGAGATGAGCTTTGAAGAGGCCCTGCGCGGTCTGGAAGAGATCGTCACGCGGCTGGAACGCGGCGATGTGGCCTTGGACGAATCCATCACGCTTTATGAGCGCGGCGATGTGCTGAAGAAACATTGCGAGGCGCGGCTGAACGCGGCCCAGATGCGGATCGAGGCCATTCGCCTGTCCGAGGATGGCACCCCCAAGGGCACAGAGCCCTTTTCCACATGAGCAGCTTTCCCGCGGCGCTGGCAGAGGCCGCGTCCCGGATCGAGGCGCGGCTACAGCACGAAATCGCGACCCTGCCCGAAAGCGAAGTGCGCGCGGCGATGGCCTATGCCGCGCAGGGCGGCAAGAAACTGCGCGGGTTTCTGGTGCTGGAATCCGCGCGGCTGCATGGCATTACCCCCGATATGGCCCTGCAAGCGGCTGCCGCGATCGAGGCGATCCATGCCTATTCGCTGGTCCATGACGACCTGCCCGCAATGGATGACGACGATCTGCGCCGCGGCCAGCCCACAGTGCATGTGAAATGGGATGAGGCCACCGCCATTCTGGTGGGCGACGCGCTGCAAACGCTTGCCTTCGGGCTCTTGGCCCGCGACGATGCTGCGCCGACGCCCGAGGCGCGGCTGGACCTGGTCACCAGCATGGCGCAGGCGGCAGGCGGGGCGGGCATGGTGCTGGGACAGGCCCGCGACATCGCCGCCGAAGCGGCGAACAGACCCCTGTCACTTACGCAGATCACCGAATTGCAGGCCGGCAAGACCGGCGCGCTGATCGAATGGTCGGCCTGTGCGGGCGCGCGGATGGCCGGGGCCGAAACCGGCCCGCTTGCGCGCTATGCTCAGGCGCTGGGGCTGGCATTCCAGATTGCCGATGATGTTCTCGATGTCGAGGGCGACGCCGATCTGGCGGGTAAGCGGCTGCACAAGGATGCGCAGGCCAACAAGGCAACCTTCGTGTCGCTGCTGGGGCTGGATGGCGCCAAGGCCCGCGCCCGCGATCTGGTAAGCTGCGCGCGCGACGCGCTGTCGCCCTATGGCAGCCGGGCCGGTCTGTTGCGGGATGCGGCCGAATTCGTTATCGCTCGTCAGATGTAAGCATCGGGGTTATATCCCCTGTGCAGATTAGGGACACGACACAATGCCGCAGACACCGCTTCTCGATACTGTTTCATCGCCTGCCGACCTCAAGGGCATGAGCGACCGCGCCCTGCGGCAGCTTGCGGATGAGTTGCGCGCCGAGACGATTGCCGCCGTGTCGGAAACCGGCGGCCATCTGGGCGCGGGGCTGGGCGTGGTGGAACTGACCGTTGCGCTGCATGCCGTGTTCGACACGCCGCGCGACCGGCTGATCTGGGATGTGTCGCATCAGTGCTATCCGCACAAGATCCTGACAGGGCGGCGCGACCGTATCCGCACCCTGCGCCAGAAGGGCGGGCTGTCGGGCTTTACCAAACGCACCGAGTCGCCCTATGACCCGTTCGGCGCCGCGCATAGCTCGACCTCGATCTCTGCCGCACTGGGCTTTACCATGGCGCGCGAGCTGGGCGGCGCGCCCGATCCGGTGCTGGGCGATGCCATCGCCGTGATCGGCGACGGCGCGCTGAGCGCGGGCATGGCCTATGAGGCGCTGAACAATGCCGGCCATCTGGGCAAGCGGATGTTCGTCGTGCTGAACGACAATGAAATGTCCATCGCGCCGCCCACAGGCGCCATGTCCAGCTACCTGTCGCGGATGTATGCCGACAAGCCCGCGCAGGACCTGAAACATGCCGTCAAGAATGCGCTGACCTATATGCCCGGCCCCATTCAGGAAGGGGCGCGCCGCGCCAAGGACCTGCTGAAACACGCGACTGTCGGCGGCACCCTGTTCGAGGAACTGGGTTTCAACTATGTGGGCCCCATCGACGGGCATGATATCGACCAGCTCTTGTGGGTGTTCCGCACCCTGCAGGCCCGCGCGGATGAGCCGATGCTGATCCATGTGCTGACCAAGAAGGGCAAGGGCTACGCGCCCGCCGAAGGGTCTGCCGACCGGGGCCATGCCCGCGCCAAGTTCGACATGGTGACCGGCCAGCAGAAAAAGGCGGCGTCGAACGCGCCCAGCTATACCAAGGTCTTTGCCAATGCCCTGATCGATGAGGCCAATCGCGATGACAAGATCGTCGCGATCACGGCCGCGATGCCCGATGGCACGGGGCTCGATCTGTTCGCCAAGGCGCATCCGAAACGCATGTTCGACGTGGCCATCGCCGAGCAGCATGGCGTGACCTTTTGTGCGGGGCTGGCCGCAGGCGGGATGAAGCCCTTCTGCGCGATGTATTCGACCTTTTTGCAGAGGGGCTATGACCAGGTGGTGCATGATGTGGCGCTGCAGGGCCTGCCGGTGCGCTTTGCCATCGACCGCGCGGGTCTGGTGGGCGCGGATGGCGCGACCCATGCGGGCAGTTTCGATGTGACCTATCTGGCCACCCTGCCCGGCATGGTCGTGATGGCCGCGGCAGATGAGGCCGAACTGGTCCATATGGTCGCCACCGCCGTGGCCCACGATTCCGGCCCCATCGCCTTTCGCTACCCACGTGGCGAAGGCGAAGGCGTCGACATGCCCGCGCGCGGCGAGGTACTGGAAATCGGGCGTGGCCGCATGATCCGCGAGGGCAAGCGCGTGGCTATCCTGTCCTTCGGCACGCGGCTGGGCGAAGTGCAGCGCGCCTGCGAATCCCTTGGCGCCAAGGGCATCACCCCGACGGTCGCCGATGCGCGCTTTGCCAAGCCCTTGGACCGCGAGTTGATCCTGCGACTGGCCACCGAGCATGAGGCGCTGATCACCATTGAAGAAGGGGCTGTGGGCGGTTTCGGCAGCCATGTCGCGCAATTGCTGGCGGATGAGGGCGTGTTCGATCACGGGCTGAAATTCCGCTCCATGGTGCTGCCGGATATCTATATCGACCAGTCCAGCCCCGCCGATATGTATGCCACTGCCGGGCTGAATGCCCCGCAGATCGAGGCCAAGGTGCTGGATGTGCTGGGTGTGGCGCAGATGGGCAAGCGCGCCTGAGAGCGCCTAGCGCGGCGGCAATTCTATCACCCGGTCGGGTGCCAGCGCGTCCAGAAATGCCGCATCATGGCTGACGGCCAGCACCGCGCCGTCATAGCCCGCAAGCGCGGCTTCCAGCGCTTTGATGCCGTCAATATCCAGATGGTTGGTCGGCTCATCAAGGATCAGCAGGGCGGGCGGGGGCACGGCGCCGAGCGTGCAGGCCAGCCCCGCGCGCAACCACTCCCCACCGCTGAGCGTGGTGCAGTCGCGCAGCGCGTCGCCCGCGCGAAAGCCGAACCGCGCCAGCGCCGCATGGGCCGCCTGCCGCGTGGCATCCGGGTGCAGCGCCCGGAAACTGCCCTGCAGCGTCTGTCCCGCCGCCAGCAGATGCAGATGCTGGTCCAGCATGGCATGGGGCATAGCGCACCCGATCGTGCCGCTTCGCGGGGCGATCTGCCCCGCAATAAGACGCAAGAGCGTGGTCTTGCCGCTGCCATTCGGCCCCGCGATCACCACACGTTCCGGCCCCGTGATCTGCAATGACAGGTCGCGAATGACCGGGTCGGCGGGGTCATGGCCGCCGCTAAGGGCCTCCACACGCAGGACCGTCTGCCCGGCGGCAAGCCCGGTCGGCGCGATCTCCATGCGAAAGCCCTGCAGCATCTCGACCTTGTCGCGCGCCTCGGCCAGCGCGGCATCGGCGGCGGCGCGACGATCCTCGCGCAGACGCGCGCCCGCCCCGCCAGAGGATTCGGCGCGTTTATGCGCCGCATCAAGCAGGATCCTGGGTTGCCCGCCCTTGGCGCGGGCGCGGCGTCCGGCGCTGTCCTTGCGCGCCTTGCGCTCTGCCGCCTGCCGGGCGCGGCGCGCGGCGTCCGCGCGGGTTTTCTCGGCATGGGCCAGATCGCGGGCAGCGGCGTCCAGTTCCAGATCCTTGCGCTGCCGGTAGGCGCTGTAATTCCCGCCATAGCGCAGCGCGCCCAGCGCGCTCAACTCGACAATCGTATCCATCTCCTCCAGCAATTCGCGGTCATGGCTGGCAATGATCGCCCCGCCCCGCCAATCGCGCAGCAGCGCGATCACAGCGTCGCGCCCTGTGCGATCCAGATTGTTGGTCGGCTCATCCAGCAACAGGAAATCCGGTGCGGCAAAGACCAGCGCGGCCAGTGCCGCACGGCTTTGCTGGCCACCAGACAAATGCCCCAGCCGTGTGTGCGGGCTGGCAGACAGGCCAAGGCGCAAGAGCGCGGCCTCTATCCGCGCGTGCAGGGTCCAGTCGGCCTCGGCAAGCGTCTCTGCATCCGCAAGGCCGTCCTCGGCGCGCGCAAGGATATCCAGCGCTGCGCCCACCCCGAACAGATCGGCAATCGTATCGTCGGGCCGCGCCGCCACGTCCTGCCGCATGAGCGCGACACTGCCCGTGATGCGGATATGCCCCGCAGCCGGGGCCAGTTCGCCCGCGATCAGACGCAGAAGCGTGGTCTTGCCCGTGCCATTTCGGCCAACAATACCAGCCCGTTCGGGCAGAAAGCTCAGGTCAAGATCGGTAAAGAGGGGCGTGCCGTCAGGTTGGGACCAGGACAGGCCGGACAGGGAAACGGATGCAGGCATGGACAGATACTCGCGCAAGGGCCGGGATGGTTCGGGTGGCGAGAGTGATGTCCATGATACATATTACTCCGGTTGCGATAACGTGAAGATAGGGGCCAAGCGTCGGTCCTGCAAGGCGTTCAGTGCGGCCAAGGCCGGTCGAATGGGACCGGTCCCGCCGCTAATCATGCCCGCGTTCGGGCGCATCGCGGGTGGGCACGGTGGGCAGCCATGCCGCGTAATCGCCGCTCTGGCTGCGCTCATACAGGGCGCGCAGCGCAGACAGGGGCGCATCGGCCCAGTCCACCCGCAGATCAAGCGGCGGGGCGTGATCCGCGACAATCAGCAGCGCCGCCGATTGCAGCCCGCGCGTGTCGCCGCCCGCCGCCTCTGCCGCATCCAGCGCGGCCAGCAGGCGCAGGGCAAGCGGGCCGCGCGCCCGCTGGAACCCCGCGCGCAACGCGTCCAGCACATGCGGCCCGGCCAGCAGATTGCCCGACACCACCAGCCCGTCCGTGCACAAGGCGCCCTTCCAGTCCGTGTTGAGCGCCCCGCTATGCGCGGCACTGCCCCCGCGCCCGTCCAGCGCGGCAAGCTGGCGCCAGTCGCGGCCCCGGTCGGGCGTGGTGACATTGGCGACCACCTCGGATGCGGATGCGCCCGCGCGCAGCATGTCCTGCGCGCGCTCGCCCCACAGCGTCGAGGGTGCGGCCCCCTGAGAGGCCGACATCCCCCCGCGCGAATCGCCCCGCAGGACCCAGCCGCCCACACACAGCGCACCCGTGGCCGCTGCGCCGCCCAGTTCACCACTGCCTGAATCTTGCGCAAGTATTGAAAAGGTCATGCGTTTCCTGTCTCCATCCCCACCAATTTATCATGAAAATTTTGACCAATGCAAATTATCATGATAAATTCACGTCAAAACATGCAGCAACAGGGAGAGCCGGATATGGCCTTTGCATCACTGACCCGTCGCGGCCTGGGGGTTCTGACAGCCGCGCTTCTTGCCTCTTCGGCACTTGTCGCGCCCGCGCAGGCGCAGACACCACCGGGCGTTCTGGTTGTGGGCCAGATCGCCGAGCCGCAGGCGCTTGACCCCCATGCGGTCACTGCGGTCAACGATTTCCGCATCCTGATGAATATCTATGACGGGCTGGTCCGCTACGCCCCCGGCACGCTGGAGGTTGAACCCGCGCTCGCCGAAAGCTGGGAGATCAGCGAGGACGGGCTGGTCTATGACTTTACCCTGCGCGAAGGCGTCACCTTCCACGACGGCAGCGCCTTTGATGCCGAGGCGGTGGTCTGGAATTTCGAGCGGATGCTGAATGAGGATCACCCCTATTACGACACAGGCCCCTTCCCGCTTTCGTTCTTCTTTTCCGCCGTCGAGGATGTCGAGGCGACCGACACCCACACGGTCCGCTTCACGCTGAATGAACCCTTTGCGCCCTTCCTGTCGAACCTGGCCTATCCCACAGGGCTGATCGTCTCACCCGAGGCGGTGATGGAACACGGGTCCGATTTCGGGCGCAACCCGTCGGGCACCGGGCCGTTCCAGTTCGAGGAATGGCGGTCCAACGAACGGGTCGTGGTCACCCGCAATGACGATTACTGGGACGGGGTCGCGGCATCAGAGGCGGTGATCTTCCGCCCCATAACCGATGCCAATACCCGTGTGGCCGAAATGCTGTCGGGCGGGATTGACGTGATGGTCGAAGTGCCGCCTGTGGCGCTGTCGCAATTCGACGGGGACGACTTTTCGCTGATCGAACAGGCCGGACCGCATGTGTGGTTCCTGATCCTGAACATGCGCGAAGGCCCCTTCACCGACCAGCGCGTGCGCCAGGCCGCGAATTACGCGATCAACAAGGACGCGCTTGTGGGCGATGTGCTGGAAGGCACGGCCGATGTATCCTCTGGCCCGATCGCGCCGGCCTTTGACTGGGCCTATGCGGGGCTGGACCCCTACCCCTATGATCCCGACCGCGCGCGCGAATTGCTGGCCGAGGCCGATGCCGAGGGCGCCGAGATCACTTTCTACGTGACCGAGGGCGGGTCCGGCATGCTGGACCCGATCCCGATGGGTACGGCCATTCAGGCCGATCTGGCGGCCGTGGGCTTCGATGTGACCATCGAGACCTATGAATGGAACACCTTTCTGGGCCGCGTGAATCCGGGGCTGGAGGGTGAGGCCGACATGGCGCAGATGGCCTGGATGACCAATGATCCCGACACCCTGCCCTTTCTGACCCTGCGCAGCGCGGCCTTCCCCGAGGATGGCGGCTTCAACTCGGGCTACTATTCCAACCCCGAAGTGGACGAGCTGCTGGAACAGGCGCGCGTGGCGACCGATCAGGATGAGCGCGCGCGGCTTTACAAGGAAATGCAGGAAATCGTGAAAGAGGATGCGCCGTGGGTCTATGTCGCCAACTGGGTGCAGAACGCGGTGCATTCCGACCGGGTCGAGAATTTCACGCTCGAGCCCTCATTCTTCCTGCTGCTCAAGGACGTGGCGAAGAACTGAGTTTGAATTGAAGGGGGGCGCGCTGACGCGCGCCCCCTTTTTTTGAGTATTTTCGGCAAGATGAAGCAGCAGGGGGCGCACGGATTTGGGCGGGTATATTCTCAAGCGTCTGTTATCGGCGATCCCGGTGCTTCTGGGGATCACCATTATCGTGTTCCTGATCATGGCGATGATCCCGGGTGATCCGGCAACCGCGATCCTGGGCAGCTATGCCACGCCCGAGAATGTCGCGCGGCTGAACCGGTTCCTGGGCCTGGATGAGCCGCTGTGGCGGCAGTATTTCACCTGGCTGGGCAATATGCTGCAGGGCGATTTCGGACGCTCTTTCAGGCTGAACCGCCCTGTGCTGGACGAGATTCTGGACCGGTTTTCAGCCACGTTGATCCTTGCGGGCACGGCCTTTGTGCTGTGCGCGGTGCTGGGGATCATCGCGGGCACCATCTCGGCGGCGCGGCAATACGGGTTTGCGGACAAGGCGATCACCTCTGTCGTGATCATCGGTATTTCGGTCCCCTCTTTCTTTCTGGGCATGATGATGATCCTGCTTTTTGCGGTGAAACTGCGCTGGTTTCCGGTGTCGGGCATGTATTCGATCTGGGGCGGCGGCGATCTGCCCGACCTGCTGCGCCACCTGACCATGCCTGCCCTGGCGCTGTCGGTGGTGGCCACGGGCGTGGTGGCGCGGCTGTCGCGCGGGGCCATGCTGGAAGTGCTGCGGCAGGATTTCATTCGCACCGCACGCGCCAAGGGCGTGCATGAGCGCCGCGTGATCTGGGGCCATGCCCTGCGCGCGGCGATGGTCAGCATCATCCCGGTCCTGGGCATTCAGGCCGGGTTCGTGCTGTCGGGCGCGGTCTATATCGAGATGGTGTTTCAGTGGCCCGGTGTGGGGCGCATGCTGGTCGATGCGATCCTGACCCGCGACATCCTGCTGGTGCAGGGCGGCGTGGTGTTCATCGCGGCCTGTTATGTGGGCTTCAACATCGTGGTGGATGTGGCGCAAAGCCTGCTTGACCCGAGGATCCGCACATGAGCCTGTTTCTGCGTCTGTTGTTTCGCAACAAGCTGGCCGGGTTCGGGGCGGTCGTGCTGGGGGTGATCGTGGTGCTGGCGCTGCTGACACCGTTTCTGCCGCTGCACCCGCCGAATGAGACGAGCACCGCCAACCGCTATCTGCGCCCGCTCTCGGACGGGCATCTGCTGGGGACCGACCATCTGGGACGCGATCTGCTGTCGCGGCTGTTATGGGGCACGCGGTTGTCGCTGGCGGTCGGGTTCGCCGCCGCGCTGATCGCGGGGCTGGTGGGCGCGGCCATCGGGGTGATGGCGGGCTATTTCGGCGGGCGCACCGACAATGTCACCATGCGCGGCATCGATATGCTGATGGCCTTTCCCTATATCCTGCTCGCACTCGCCATCGTGGCGGTGCTGGGGCCGGGGCTGATGAATGCGCTGATCGCGGTGGCGGTGGTGAACATCCCCTTTTTCGCGCGGAACATCCGCGGCGTGACCGTGGGCATCGCGCATCGCGAGTTCATTGATGCCGCGCGGCTGGCAGGGATGGGGCATACCCGTATCCTGCTGACCGAGGTGGTGCCCAATATCGTGCCCGTGGTCGTCATCGCCATGTCCACGACCATCGGCTGGATGATACTTGAAACGGCGGGTCTGTCCTTTCTGGGTCTGGGCAGTCAGCCGCCGCAGGCTGATCTGGGTTCCATGCTGGGTGAGGCGCGCTCGGCCCTGATCACATCGCCGCATACCTCCATCGTGCCCGGCGTGATGATCCTGTTGATCGTGATGTCGGTCAATCTGCTGGGCGACGGGATCCGCGATGCGCTGGACCCGCGCCTGCGCTCGGGCGCGCTGGCGCGGCCCATGGCGGCCACACGCGTGGACCGCGCGCAGGTCCCCCCCGCCAAGGGCGATGCGCTGCTGGATATCGATGCGCTGGAAACGCAGTTCCAGGTGGGCCGCCGCACCTACAAGGCCGTCAACAAGGTCTCGCTGGAGCTGAAGCCCGGCGAATGTCTGGGCCTGATCGGCGAGTCCGGCTCGGGCAAATCGGTCACGGCGCTGTCGGTGATGGGGCTTGTCGCCTCGCCCCCCGGGGTGATTACCGGGGGGGCCGTGCGGCTGGAAGGCCAGGACCTGATCGGCGCGCCTTATGAGCTGCTGCGCTCGCTCCGGGGGCGCAGGGTCGCCTATATCTTTCAGGACCCGCTCTCGACGCTGCATCCGCTCTATCGCATCGGGGATCAGTTGATAGAGGCCATTCGCGTGCATGACCCCGTCAGCCGCGCGGCCGCCCATAAGCGTGCGGTCAAGCTGTTGGAGGATGTGCGCATCCCCAACCCTGCGGCGCGGATCAATGCCTTTCCGCATGAGCTGTCGGGGGGCATGCGCCAGCGCGTGGGGATTGCGATGGCACTGGCCAATGACCCCGATATCATCATCGCGGATGAACCGACCACCGCGCTGGATGTGACCGTGCAGGCGCAGATCCTTGCGCTGCTGGACGAATTGCGCCAGCGCCGGGGCTTGGCGATCCTGTTCATCACGCATGATTTCGGCGTGGTGGGTCAGCTTTGTGACCGGGTGGCGGTGATGTATGGCGGGCGCATTGTCGAAACCGGCCCCACGCAAGCGGTGCTGGACGCGCCCGCCCACCCCTATACCCGCCGGCTGATCGCCTGCGTGCCCGAACTGGGCGGCGGGCGGCGCATATTGGCGGCCATTCCCGGCCTGCCGCCCGCAGTGGACCAACTGCCCGAGGGCTGCGCCTTTGCCCCGCGCTGTGACAAGGCGCAGGATGCGTGCCGCCGGGGCGAGGTGACGCTGGACGGCACGACCCGCAAGGTCCGTTGCCTGTTTCCGGAGGTGGCGCCATGACACTCGCGCTCAAGACAACCGATCTGGCCCGCACATTCGATATCGGCAAGCGCCTGATCGGCCCGCCGCGCGGGCAGGTCCATGCCGTGCACCCCGTCTCGCTGGAGGTGGCGCAGGGCGAAACGCTGGGCATCGTGGGAGAATCGGGCTGCGGGAAATCCACTTTGGCGCGGATGCTGGTGGGGCTGCTGCCGCCCAGTGCGGGCACGATCGAGATCGAGGGCCGCGCGCTGGACCGCGCTGACCCCGCCGCCTTTGGGCGCCTGATCCAGTATGTGTTCCAGGACCCGGTTTCCAGCCTGAATCCGCGCAAGACGATCCGCCAGATCATGGAGACGCCGTTGCGGCGGCTTTACGGGATGCGGGGGCGTGCGCTGGACGCGCGGATTGCCGAGCTGTTCGATGCCGTGAACCTGCGCCCCGAATTTCTGGACCGTTATCCGCATGAGTTCTCCGGCGGGCAGGCGCAGCGCATCGGCATCGCGCGGGCGCTGGCGGCCAGCCCGCGTATCCTGATCCTGGATGAGCCTGTCTCGGCGCTGGATGTGTCGGTGCAGGCGCAGGTGCTGAACCTGCTGGCCGATCTGAAGGCCGAGTTCAACCTGACCTATCTGTTCATCAGCCATGATCTGGCCGTGGTCGAGGCGGTCAGCGACCGGATCGCGGTGCTGTATTTCGGGTCCGTCGTGGAAACCGGCCCGGCGGAAAAGGTCTTTGCAAGCCCGCGCCACCCCTATACCAAACTGTTGGCGGATTCGGCACCTGTTGTCGGCAAGCCGCTGGGGGGTGCCAGCCATGGCGAATTGCCCGACCCGCTGAACCCGCCACCCGGCTGCGCCTTTGCCAGCCGCTGCCCGCGCGCATCGGACCTGTGCCGCGCCGAAGTGCCCGCCCTGCGCCGGATCGAGGGAGATCAGTTTGCCGCCTGCCACCACCCGCGCGAGCCCTGAGCGCCTGTCCCGGCCCCAGCAGGTGGCCGAGGCGATCAAGTCCTGGGTCGTGGCCCGCGGCTGGGGCCCCGGCGACCGCCTGCCATCCGAGGCCGAGCTGATCGACCGTTTCGCCATGGCCAAGGGCACGATTCGCGAAGCGATCCGCATTCTGGAAGCGCAAGGGCTGGTCAAATCACGCACTGGCCCCGGCGGGGGCGTATTCGTGCACCGCGTATCCGAGGAACGCGCGACCGCGCTTCTGGGCAATTACTTCTACTTCCAGCACCTGACCATCGATGATGTCTATCAGATCCGCGCCGCGCTGGAGCCGGAACTGGCCGCCAGCCTTGCCGGTCAACTCTCCGATCCGCAATTGCGCGCGCTGGAAGATGTGATGACCTGCTACAGCGAACCCGCCACAACGCCCGAGGAAGAGCGTGTGCAGCATATCGCCTCGCTGCGTTTCCACGCCATGCTGGCCGAGATGTCGGGCAACCCGCTGATGCGCTTCCTGATCCGCTTCATCGCCAATATGCTGGCCGACATAACAGTGTCGCGCAAACTCTACGCCAAGCCCAATCGCGAATTGTGGTCCTCGGGGCTCGACTATCAGTCGCGGCTGCTGGCGGCGCTGCGGGCGGGCGACGCGGCGGCGGCGCGCCGGATCATGGCAGAGCACATGCACAACGCCCACCGGCTGATGCGGGCGCAGGAAACCGTGCTGACCCAGCGCTTTCTGCCCGAAGGCAAGATCATCTGACGCCGCGCGCGGGTGTCGCGAAATTGGCCTTTTCCGCCGGAACCGGAAAAACCTGAGTGTCTTTAAAGATTTATCCTTGCGGCACGTTTCCAGCTCTGCCGGCCTGATCTGATGGATTAATCGGGTGCCCTGCCCGTCACATTGCGTGATCCGGCACAGGGGCATCGCTGCACATCCCGGGCCTGCCGGGCAGGAGTTTTTGACTGTAGTTTACCAGAGGGCGTCATGGAACAGCTTGCACGACAATTGGGGCTTCGTACGAACCCGACCATCTTTTTCACATCGGCAAGCCTGATGATCCTGTTCCTGCTGGCGCTTGTCATCGCGCCCGAAGCCATCGGCGCCCTGTTTGCCGATGCGCGTGCCTGGATCGTGACCAATCTGGGCTGGTTCTTCATCATGGGGGTCAATGTCTGGCTGATCTTCCTTGTCTGGATCGCGCTTAGCAAATACGGCAATATCCGGCTTGGCGGCGATGACGCAAAGCCGGATTATTCGAACCTGTCATGGTTCACCATGCTGTTTGCAGGCGGGATCGGCACCGTGCTGATGTTCTGGGGTGTGGCCGAACCGATCCTGCATTTCTCTGCCCCGCCCTATACCGAAACCGACCCCCATTCGGTCCAGGCCGCGCGCGAGGCGATGGGCTTTTCGCTCTATCATCTGGGCCTGCATACCTGGACGATCTTTACCCTGCCGGGGCTGGCCTTCGCGTATTTCATCTACCGCTACAACCTGCCGATCCGGGTCAGTTCTGTCTTCTACCCGTTTCTGGGCGAGGGCATTCACGGCCCCATCGGCAAGGCCATCGACATCGCCGCCATTCTGGGCACGCTGTTCGGCGTGGCCGTGTCGATCGGGCTGGGCACCAGCCAGATCAATGCCGGGCTGTCCGAACTGATGGGCGTGCCGGATAATGTGACCGCCAAGGTCATCATCATCATCGTGCTGACGGCAGTGGCCACTGGATCCATCGTCGTGGGGCTGGACAAGGGCGTCAAGGTTCTGTCGAACATCAATATCGGCATGGCGACCGGGTTGATGGTCTTCGTGCTGCTGACCGGGTCCACCGTGTTCCTGCTGCGCGGGATCATCGAGACTGTGGGCATCTATGCGTCCAACATCTTTCCCATGGCCTTCTGGAACGACATGATGGCCAGCTACACCAATGACGATGGCTGGGGCTGGCAGGGCGGCTGGACCGTGTTCTACTGGGCCTGGACGGTGACATGGTCGCCCTTTATCGGCATCTTTGTCGCGCGCATCTCGCGCGGGCGCACGATCCGCGAATTCGTGCTGGGCGTGCTGCTGGCGCCGTCGCTGTTCACGCTGGTATGGTTCGCGATCTTTGGCTGGTCGGCCATGGAAATCGACGGCATCGGCGAGGCAGCGCGCGCCGCCCTGGGCGATGGCGCAGGCCAGATCGCCACAGCGGTCGAGCGCGGGCCGGAATTCGCCATGTTAGCGTTTTTCGAGAATTATCCCGCGACCCAGTTGATCCAGGGGCTTGCGGTGGTGATCGTGGCGATCTTTTTCGCCACCTCGTCGGACTCGGCCTCGCTGGTGGTGGACATGCTGTGCACCGGTGACACGCAGCCCGGCCCTGTGCGACAGCGCGTGTTCTGGGGCGTGTCCGAAGGGGCGGTTGCCGCCATGCTGATCGTGCTGGCCGGTGAGGCCGGGCTTGTCGCGCTGCAACAGGTCATTACTGTGGTCGGTCTGCCGATCTTCATTCTGGTCTTTGCGATGCTGTTTGCGCTCGTGAAGGCGCTCTTGAGCGAGGATATCTCGGCCGTGCAGATGGGTGATCCGCCAAGGACCGAGGATCTGAACCCCGACCGCTAAACCCATGCGCAGGCGGGGATTGCCCCGCCTGCGCCTGAAACTTCTTTTCGGTTTTCACGAATGACGGCGGGGGATTTTCTGCTAGAACACATGGCAACACCCATATTGTGTGCGCTCGCATACCACGGCCAGCCCTGTGCAAGGAGAGAACATGCCCCAGTCCGACCTGACCATCGCCCCCGAACTGCAACGCTTCATCGAAGAAGAGGTACTGCCCGGTCTGGACATTCCGGCAGACCAACTCTGGTCCGGGCTGGCGGGGCTGCTGCAGGATTTCACCCCGAAAAACCGCGCGCTTCTGGAAAAGCGCGCGACCATCCAGCGCCAGATCGACACCTGGCACCGTGACAATCGCGACCGCCCGCATGACCGCGAGGGCTACAAGGCGTTCCTGCATGAGATCGGCTATCTGGTCCCCGAGGGCGATGATTTTCAGATCGCGACCGAAAACACCGACCCCGAAATCGCCACGGTCCCCGGCCCGCAACTGGTCGTCCCCTCGACCAATGCGCGCTTTGTGCTGAACGCGGCCAATGCGCGCTGGGGGAGCCTCTATGATTGCCTGTATGGCACCGATGCCGTGGATGGCGCGGCCCCGCAGGGCGGGTTCGATTCTGGGCGCGCCGCGCGCGTGGTCGCCCGCGCGGCGGTCTTTCTGGACGAGATCTTTCCGCTGGATGGCGGCAGCCACGCCAATACCGCGCAATACAGCGTGGCCGATGGCGCGCTGCAGGTGGATGGATCGCCCCTGCGCGACCCGTCTGCCTTTGTGGGTTATCGCGGCGACGCGGCCACGCCCGAGGCCGTGCTGCTGCGCAACAATGGGCTGCATGTCGAACTTGTCTTTGACCGCAGCCACCCGATCGGGCGCAACGCACCCTCGGGGCTGGCGGATGTGCAGATGGAATCGGCCATCTCTGCGATTATCGATCTGGAGGATTCGGTCGCCTGTGTCGATGCCGAGGACAAGGTTCTGGCCTATCGCAACTGGCTGGGCCTGATGAAAGGCGACCTGGAAGAGCGTTTTGACAAGGGCGGCAAGACGATCACGCGCCGCCTGC
>PWWF01000193.1 GCA_003561595.1 Paracoccaceae bacterium
CGACAACTGCCTCGATCTACGAGGTGGCGGGAACCGATGGCACCATCCAGGATGGCCCCGGAACCACAATGCTCTGCGAAGAGGATTTCCCGGCGATCGACATGGACGTACCGCATGTCATCGAAGCCGTGAAGCAGCGCAATAACCTGCGGATGCGGCTGAACGGACAGGTGGTGTGCACGGCAACGACCACGCCCGCATTCCGAAACGGTCATGTCGCCGTGGCGATGGCCTCGCCCACAGGCGCTGATGCGGCAGGTCACAGAACCCGTCTGATCCGCGCAGTTGCCCGTCCCCTGATACAGCGCGACCCTGAGCTGACCATGACAGCCACGGGCCCGTCGATGGGCGGCACCCCGCGCACAGGGTCGGAGAGTGACTCGAGCTTTATGGGCACGCTCGGGACTGGTGCAGCCAGCATCAACTGAGGGTCTGATATGACAGATTGCCGGGCGCCGGGATCGATGGATCCCGGCGCTCGTTTTCATTCTGAAGGCGGCTTCGCAGCCTCCTACCGGCTTTATTCTCAAATTTACCTTCTGAAGATTATGGTGGTTCTTAGACGTCGCACCGACGACCCCAGAATGGGATAGAGGAATGAATAGTCAAGGCAAGGCATTCACGTTACCCAAGGGCTTTTCCCGCCACATGTCGGCCATTGCACTGGCTGGCGTGATGGCAATCGTGCTACCGCTGGCCGCTATTGCACAGAATGGCCCCAGCGTGAGGATCACGGATGAGACCGGCACAGCGACGATGGCCCATGCGGACGCGTTACTGGCCCGCGCGTCCGAACACGGCACGATCCGCGTCATTATCGGGCTGGACGCCGATTTCGATCTGCACGGATCACTGAACGAAGCGCAGATACAGGCGCAGGGTCTTGGTATTGCAGCGGCCCAGAACAGGGTTCTTTCGCAGCTCTCCGGCGACGCATCCGCGACGCGATACCGGACCATTCCCTACATGGCCCTGACCGTGCACAGGGCGGATCTGCAGAGTTTGCTGAGCATCCCAAATGTCACCTCGGTGCAGGAGGATATGCATTTCGCGCCCTACCTGTCCGACACGACCGCATTGGTGGATGCGCGGCGTCTATGGGCGCAGGGGATAGCGGGCAGCGGGCAATCCATCGCGGTTCTGGACAGCGGCACCTGGCCAAACCATTTCGCGTTCTACACGCCGCAATTCGACCGCAAGATCCCTGCATCGGCGTGTTTTTCGACCAATGATGCCACCATATCCGCGACCAGCACATGTCCGAATGGCCAGGACGTGCAGATCGCACCCTTCGGTCCCACAGCAGGATTTGATTGTGACCCCTCGGTCGTCGGGTGTGGCCATGGCACGCATGTCGCAGCCATTGCAGGCGGTCGGCTGAACAACCCGTCAATGTCTCATGGCATCGCGCGGGATGCCGATATTGTTCCGATCAATGTCTTTCGACGCCTTGACGGGTTCCTGAGCTGCTTTCCAGACAATTCGCCCTGCATACGCGCCTCTTTTGCCGATTTGATCAGCGGGCTTGAGCAGGCGTTCTTATGGCGGAACCGCAATAATATCGCTGCCGTGAACATGAGCCTGGGGGGCGGGCAGCATTTCGACTATTGCGACAATCTGGTGCCGGCGATGACGGCCGTGATCGACAATCTGCGCTCGGTCGGTGTGGCAACAGTCATCGCGTCGGGAAATGATGGCTTCAATGGGTCCACGGGTGCGCCTGCCTGTGTCTCATCCGCGATCAGTGTCGGCAGCACCACCAAGGCCGACACGCTGTCCAGTTTCTCGAACCATGCCAGCTTTGTCGATCTGCTGGCACCGGGCAGCGATGTCGTGGCCGCCGATTCCTCTGGCACGCAAACGCCGCCGCGCCGGGCGCAGGTTTCGCTATCGGGCACCTCCATGGCAACCCCGCATGTGGCCGGGGCCTTTGCGATGCTCCGGGCGCACCAGCCCACTGCGCGCGTGACGGAGATCGAACGTGCGCTGGCCTGTAGCGGCGTGCCGGTGTCGCGCGTCAGCCTGCCCAAGCCCCGCATTTCAATGGCGCGGGCGCGCAATTACCTCAACCGTCCCGACGGGCTGCGCGGCTGGGGCTTTGGCGTGCAAGCACAGGCGGATGCCTGGCGCCCGATACTGGGGGAACGGGCATGGACGGGGGCCAGCGGCCCCGCGGGCAACAGCCTGCTGCTGAACAGCCGGGGTGATGCGGAATGGAGCATTGTGCAGGCCCCCTATTGCGTGAATGATGTTGTTCTGGTCGCACAGATGGCGCGCGAGGACCCGGATCCGGCGCGCGCCTGGTATTCGGGTTTGCTGGTCAGCAGCATGGTCGATGACGACGGGCTGTTTTCGGGCCTGTTCTTCGGCTATGCCATCTCGGACAGTGCAACAACTGTCCGCATCGAGGAAATCGAGAGCGCGAGTGGAATAACGGGCGGGCGACGCTCGGAGGTGCTGTGCAGCAACGCGCTGCCGCCGCTGACGGCAGGCGCGCCGCAGGTCCTGCAGGTCGTGAAGCAGCGAAATGAGTTGGTCTTCCGCATGAACGGGTCGGAGGTCTGCCGCGCGGAGACAAGTCCCAGGTTCCGCCATGGCCATGTCAATCTGGCGATGGAAGCCCCGCGCGGCGATGCTGCGGATGAGCACAGCCTGCGCCTGGCGCGGATGCTGGCGCGCCCCCTGATCCAGCGCGATCCGGTTGCTGGCCAGTCAGTCGCGCGGGCAGGCGCGCCACTGGCCGCGACTGCCGGCGCTGTATCGGATTGATCTTCGCCCAGCTGGGCAGGCTCTTTACAGTGACACGGCGCCCCGGGGAGGGGCGCCGCAGACCGCAATCCGGCAGGATACAAAGGGTTAGTTGTTGCGGAAAAAGCTCAAGGTCTGGCTACTTGGAGACGGGGCGAGTGGATTGGTGGCAATATTGAAGGCGACAGGACGCGTCTCACTCCCCTGGCCTCCTCCCCAGGCGCGACCGATAAACCTGATGATACGCGGGTCATCATCATCCCGCGCGGCCATGCGGAAGCGGCAATCAGACTGCATGTTCAGGGCACCGCGCACGATGAACTCTTCGCCTTCATTGTCAAATTCTTCGAGGCAGAGCGCCGCGAAGCGTCCATTAGGCTGAACTGTCATCCGGCAACTGGTGAAACTGTCACCGCCAAACCAGACACCGGCCATAGTCGCGTTGGAACACACGGTCTGGGCAAGCGAGGGCAATGCCGTCATTGACAGTGCCACGGACAGGGCCGCACCAAGCATCTTCTTCATGTCGAAAGTCTCCGCTACAAATCTCATTTCATTTCAGGTCACGGGAATGATTCTGAACAAACGAGGCCAGTCAACCCCGGCCATTTTGAGCGTCAGAGCCTTTCTCCCATAACATAATGTGCCGGGGGCGTGACGCGTCTGTCAACTCTTTTGACCCTGGCAAGGGCGCAAAAGGACAATGGTCCAGCAGCACAACGCGGACAGCCCGCACACTGTATGGCAATCCCACAGGTAAACCCGCGGATCACCCGGACAGCATATCCTGAAAGAAAGCGCGCACGCTGCGCGTTGCGGCCTGCACCTTGGGGCTGCGATGCAGGTCGACATGGGTGACCAGCCACAGCGCCGACTGCCAGTCAGAGCGCGGGGGCATCACCTCGACCATTTCGGCCATGCAATCTGCGCGCGGGGCAAAGCCCAGACCCAGCCCTGCGCGAATGGCCGCCATGCGGGTCGCGTGATCATTGCTGCGAAACGCGATGCGGTGGCCCTGGGATTTCAGCCATTGTTCATACGGCGCGCGCGAGGCGCTGCCATCGGCGGCGACAAAGGCATGGGTGCGCAGCGCATCGTCATCCAAGGGTTGCCCGTGGCGGTCCAGATAGGCCGCGCTGGCGAACAGCGCGACTGGCAGGGTGCCCAGCGATTGCACGACATTGTCGGGTTCCTGCGGCTGCGCGCCCGCGCGGATCGCAACATGGGCTTCGGCATATTCCAGCCGCAACACGCGCTCTTCGGTGCGCAGGCAGGGTTCCAGCGCGGGGTGGTTCTCTGTCAGGCTGGCGACCCATGGCAGCAGGACGTCGCTGATTTCGGGAATGGTGGTGATGATCAGCGGCCCGGAAATCCCTTCCTGCATGGCCTTGAGCTGCGCTTCAAGCTGATCGAAGCGCTGCTCGGTATCCTGCGCGACATCGAACAGCGCGCGCCCGGCCTCGGTCGGGGTGTAGCCGCGCGCGTGGCGCTGGAACAGCTTGACGCTGATGCGATCCTCCAGCGCGTCGATATGGCGGATCACGGTGGCATGATGCACCCCCAGCGCGTTTGCCGCGGCGCTGACGGTGCCGTTGCGGGCCACATGCAGGGCGGTGCGGACCTCATCCCAGGGCTCCAGGCTCATGGCTGCGGCTCCGGTTCTGGCATCAGACTGTCATATTCGGCGGCAAGGGCGTGGGGATCACTTGCATCCGGCACGCGCCGTGCCGAGAGGGCCGTGGCCGCGCGCAGCGCGGCCCCGCCGGACAGGGTTGGGCAGATCGCGGCAAGGGCTTCCATCTCGGCCATGTCGCCATTGCAATGCAGCACCAGATCGCAGCCAGCCTGCAGCGCCGCCTGCCCGCGTTCGGCCACAGAACCGCTCAGCGCCTGCATCGAGATGTCATCGGTCATCAGCACCCCCTCAAAGCCGATCTCTTCGCGGATCAGGCGGATCATGCGCGCTGACGTGGTCGCCGGGGCCAGCGCGTCGAATGCGCGATACAGCAGATGCGCGGTCATGCCCAGTGGCAGGTCGCGCAGGGCGGCAAAGGCTGCGAAATCATGCGCGCGCAATTCGGGATCAGACGCATCGACCACGGGCAGATCCAGATGGCTGTCGCGCAGCGCGCGGCCATGGCCGGGAATGTGCTTGAGCACCGGCAGCACGCCGCCCGCCATCAGCCCGTCCGCCATGGCGCGGGCGCGGGCCACCACATCCGGCAATGTGCTACCATAGCAGCGGTTGCGCAGGATCGGATGAGTCTGCGCCGTGGCGATATCGGCCAGCGGCGCGCAATTCACGTCGATACCGACATCGCGCAGCTCTGCCGCCAGCAGACGCCCGCGCAGATACATGGCGCGCACAGGGTCGCGCGCCTGCGCCCCCTGATCGAGCGCCGGCATCCAGCCGCGCCAATGCGGTGGTCCCATACGCTGCACGCGCCCGCCCTCCTGATCGATCAGGATGGGCATGTCGCGGCCCACAGCGGCGCGCAGATCGGCGGTCAGGGCGCGCAACTGGGCGGGGGACTCGATATTGCGGGCAAACAGGATCGCGCCCCAGGGCTGGGATTGCGCGAAAAACCCGCGCTCTGCCGCGCTCAGCAC
>PWWF01000191.1 GCA_003561595.1 Paracoccaceae bacterium
CAGAGAGCGGTTCACTGATCCATTGCCGCCAGGGCTATTTCGGACGATCATGGAACGGGACTGTGCCGCTGGGGCCGTTCACGCCGATGCCTTACCCGCAGGCCTATGACCACCCCGACCTGGCTGGGTGAACGCGCGGCCGCGTCGCTGGCGGCTTGCAGGAAACAGTTGTTTTCAGCCTGGCGCGGATGTGGCGAAGCCTGACAGGTCCGGAATGACTTGCATTCAAAATCAAATCTTGATCTTTTGCGCGCAAATTTGAGGGAGGACGACATGAAGCAATCAACCACTTTGCGTTTAGTGCTGGCCAGCGCGCTCTGCAGCCTTGCGCTACCTGCAAGCGCACAGGACGACTGGCCCTCGCAGCCCTTGCGTGTGTTCGTGGGTTTTCCGGCGGGATCGTCGCCTGATGTGCTGGCGCGTGTCGTGACCGAAAAATTGTCGGAGCGCCTGGGTCAGCCGGTCGTTATTGAAAACCGGCCAGGCGCCGGCGGGGTGATCGGGATTCAGCAGATGCTGGTATCTGCGGGTGACGGGCACACCTTCGGCACAACCATCAATGGCCCGATGACGACATCACAGCGGATGATGGACGACACGGGCTTTGACGTTGCGGAAGATATTGCGCCAGTCACACTTCTGGCGACCTCGCCGCTGGTGCTGGCTGTGGCCAGCGACAGCGGGATCGAGGATCTGGAAGGGTTTATCGCGGCTGCCGGGGCCGAGCCTGATGCCCTGAGCTACGGCTCGGTCGGCCAAGGGTCCGGCGCGCACCTAACGGCCGAGTTGTTCGCCGCCGAAGCCGGTCTGAGCATGCTCCATATTCCCTTTACCAGCTATGCGGAAGTGACGACATCGATCATCGGCGGCGAGATCGACGCGGGCTTCATGGCGCCCTCTGCCGCGCTGTCTTTTGTTGAAGCAGGGACGATGAATGTTCTTGGCATCACATCTTCCGAGCCTTTCGGGCAGGCGCCTGATGTGCCGTTGATCGCAGGCAGTGCGGGGCTTCCGGAAGATTTCCGCGCCGAGTTGTGGAACGCTTTCATTGCACCGGCGGACACGGATGAGGCGATCATCGCGCGTCTGAATACAGAGATCACCGATATTCTGGAGGATCCGGGTGTTCAGGAGCAGATGCTTGGCATGGGGTGGCAGGTGGCCCCCGGCACACCTGAATCGATGGCAGAGCGCATCGCGGTCGATACCGAGATGTGGGGCGCGGTGATCGACCGGGTTGAGGCGCAATAGTCAGAGTTCCGACATGCAGCGCGACTGGCCGGAGGTCTGGGGCGGTCTGATCCTCGCAATCGTGGGGATCGGCGCTGCCCTCTATGCAGGGCAGAATTACGATCTGGGAACCCTGCGCCAGATGGGGCCGGGGTTCTTTCCTGTCGCCATGGGTCTTGCGCTCTCCGGCTTCGGGCTGTTCATTGCGCTGCCGGCATTCTGGCGGGGCGGTGAAGGGGCGCAGTTTGATGGCATATCACTGGTTCTTGTGCTTGCGGCAGTGCTGGTCTTTGGCCTTGCGCTGCCGCGCCTGGGGCTTGTCGGCGCAAGCTTTGTCACGGTCCTGATCGCGACCTTGCCTGCACAGCGCCGGGGGTGGCTCTGGCGGGGTGTTCTGGCGCTGTCGATCACGCTTGTGACAGTGCTGGTCTTTCACCTCGGGTTGCGCATGACGCTGCCGCTCTGGCCGCGCCTGTCATGAGCACCTGGGAAAGCCTGCTTCTGGGGCTGAGCTTCGCATTGCAGCCGCAGATTCTGATCTATTGCGTGCTTGGCGTGCTCTTGGGCTCATTCGTTGGCGTGCTGCCCGGCATCGGTGCTATGGCGGCGATCTCTTTGTTGTTGCCGCTGACCTTCTACATGAGCCCCGAGGCAGCGCTGATCATGCTGGCCGGGGTCTATTACGGTGCGCAATATGGCGGCGCCGTGGCCTCGATCCTGCTGCGCCTTCCCGGTACTCCGCAATCCGCCGTGACCACGCTCGATGGCTACCCGCTGACGCAACAGGGCCGCGCGGGGCTGGCGCTGTTCACGGCGATGATATCTTCCTTCACAGGGGCGATGATCGGCATCGTGGTGCTGGTCGTGCTGGCTGGCTGGCTATCGGCACTTGCGACGCGATTTGGCGCAGCCGATTATGCGATGATGATGATCTTCGGACTGGTCGCGGCCTCGACCATCGGGGCCACGCGACCCGTCAAGGGGTTCGCGATGATCGCGCTTGGCGTGCTGCTGGGCTGCATCGGCACCGATGTGAACTCTGGCGCGCAGCGCTTCACCTTTGGTCAGGCCGAGTTGCTTGATGGCCTGAACCTTGTGGCGCTTGCGATGGGGTTGTTCGGCGTGGCCGAAGTGATCGCCAATATCCGCAACCCGGAGCGGCAGAAAACCGCGGCCCGCATATCCATGCGCAGCCTGCTGCCAACGCGCGACGATCTGCGCCGAATTCCCTTGCCGATCTTGCGCGGCGGGGCATTGGGCAGCTTCTTCGGGGCCTTGCCGGGAACGGGCTCGACCCTCTCTGCCTTTCTGGCCTATGCAACCGAGCGGCGGCTGTCCCGTCAGCCCGAGCGCTTTGGCAAGGGGGCCATCGAAGGCGTCGCTGGCCCCGAGGCCGGCAACAATGCGGCCTCGATCACGGCCTTCACACCGACCCTGACGCTGGGTATCCCCGGCGATCCGATCATGGCGCTGATGCTGGGCGCATTGATCATTCATGGCATCCAGCCCGGTCCGATGATGCTCGAAGCCCGGCCCGAGATGTTCTGGGGACTCGTGGCCAGTTTCGCGATCGGGAACCTGCTCTTGATCCTGCTGAACCTGCCCCTGATCGGCATCTGGATCGCAATGCTGCGCATTCCGTTCAACTATCTCTACCCTGCGATCATCGTGTTCCTGTGTCTTGGCGTCTACTCGGTGCGCGGGCTGACATTCGACATCGTGCTTGTCGCGGGGATCGGTCTGGCGGGCTATCTGATGACGCTGGCCAAGCTCAGCCCGGCGCTGCTGTTGCTTGGCTTCGTGCTCGGCCCCCTGATCGAGACCAATCTGCGCCGCGCCCTGCTGGTGGCACGCGGTGATCCGATGGTGTTTCTCGAACGCCCGATCTCTGCGGGGTTTGTCTTTGCCATTGTGGTCTTGCTGCTGTTCCCGCTCTGGAGGCTTTGGCGCCGCAAAGCCTGAGTTGCAGAGCAAGGCGCATTGCAAGAGTGCCCGAGCGCGCCTCTTTTGTTGAGAGCGCGCGGTGACAAAATTTCAGGTGGGCTCCGGGCGGGACTCTGCGCCTGTCTCTGGAGGTATCGGGTCACGCATTCACCTCGGGTCTGTCACTGGTCAGATCAAGGGCGTTACTGAAGGTTGACCAGAGCGCCGCCATGCCCATGCGCGCGCTCGCGTCCTGCATGATCTAGCGGTCCGTGTCACTGCCCGTGTCGATGATGATTTCGCGTGATGCAGACGAGAATTCACGGCTCCAGACTACCCATGCAGTGACCGCTATTCCCACCAGCAGAAACACAGCCCCGGCCAGCCAGACAAGTGCGCAAAGTGCGAAATACATCGAACGCAAGCCAGCGTTGAAATTCATGGCAGCACGGCCATTGAGCTTACCTGCCTTCAACGCCAGCGGCATGCTTTGCGGATCGTCCGGGTCATTCGGAACGGCCCCCATCACGACCGAACTGTAGCCGAAGACACGATTGGCCCAGACGAATTTCAGGAAGGCATTGCCAAGCATCAACAATGCCAGAAAGAGTTTGGTCTGGAGCACCGCGCCTCCGTGCTCGACATGGCTCAGCCGCATGGCAACACCGTCCAGAAGCTCCACATTGCCGATCAATGCCAGCAGACCGCCTATGGCGAGCAGGCAGGTGGACGCGAAGAAAGCAGTGCTCTGGCGCAGGCTCATCATGATCTGGGAATCGAAAATGCGCGGTTCGCGTGTGACCATCACGCGCATCCATTGCAGCCGGTAATCCGACATCAGCACCGTGACCGACGGACGCGCAGCCGACGGATGGCCAATTCTCCAGCCAAGCCACAGCCAGACAGCCAGAAACGCAGCAACTGCCAATGCATCAAGCCAGTCCAGGCCGTGCGTTACGTTGAATTCATTCATGACAGTTCTTGACCGCGATGCTGCGAACGATGCGCCTTTTTGGGGAAAGGTCATCTGATAGAGGCCGCAGTTCAAGACATTTTTTTGCTGGTGGTTCTGGCCATTGCGGATGTATCCGGCTCAGGCCTGCGCGAAACACACCGTGCTCGGGCAGGACTAGAGGCGCGCCGACGCGCCGCACAGGCTGCTGATATGCAGATCGTCGGCGCAAATCTCAGGATGCTGTCTTAATTTGATAAGGCGCAACATCGCCTGTCCGACATGTCGGCAGAACCAACGCATGTCAGAAGCGCTCGGCTCGCAGCACGTCGCAATCTGTGACATTGACCACGCCGATATGCCGGTCGAGAATACCGAGAGCCGCGTCGAGCAGCGGCTCCAGCCGTTCGGGGCGGACAATGCAGACGACATTTACCATCCCGCTCGCTCGGCTCACCTGGCCTTCCCGGCTCCATTTGCCCGACCGGCCCGAACCGCCCAGCACCGGCAGGACTGTGTAGCCTGCCACACCGGCGTCATCGAGAGCTTCGGTCAGCCGCCGCTCCATCACCGCCTCGATGGTGATTTCCACTCGTTTCGCCTTGTGGGTCTGCATGATCTCAACTCCCGGTCAAAGCCTGCGCAACCGCCATGTAGATGGGAATGCCGAGCGTGAGGTTGAAGGGAAAGGTTATCCCCAGCGCCAGCGTCAGATAGATCGCCGGTTTTGCCTCGGGCAGGGCTACGCGCATGGCCGCGGGCACGGCGATGTAGGATGCCGATGCCGACAGAGTCATCATCAGCACCACACCGCCCGTGGAGAGGCCCAGCATCATCCCGGCCAGCAATCCGAACGCCGCCCCTGTCAGCGGCATGAGGATGCCGAAGGCGAACAGTCCGGGGCGCAACAGACCGCGCGACTCGCGCAGCCCCCGACCTGCAACCAGACCCATATCCAGCAGGAACAGGCAGAGCACACCCTTGAACGGGGCGACGATGAAGGCCTCTATTTCCGAAAGGCCGTCCTGCCCGGTGACCGCGCCGATGGCGAAGGCACCGATCAGGAGCACGATTGAGCCATTGAGCAGGATTTCGCGCAGCAGCCCGCCGCCCATGCCACCGTCCCGCGTCCCAGCGCCACCGCCCGCCCGCGCCACCAGCCATAGCGCGCTCAATATGGCAGGCGCTTC
>PWWF01000095.1 GCA_003561595.1 Paracoccaceae bacterium
ACTCCTTCTCGGCTGCGAATTGTTGTGCCTGCTGGGTCCAGCCGTCACGTTCGATCCGGCCCTTGAACGACAGCTTGTCATCCATATAGGCAATCTCGGGCGCGGTCCAAGCGGCAATCTGATCAAAATGGAACACGCCATTCTCATGCAGCAGCGATTCCAGCTTGGGGCCGACACCGGAAATCTTTTTCAGATTGTCCGGCTTGCCGTCGCGCGCCTCGGTCAGCAGGTTGGCGGGCCTTGTGCCTTCGACCTCTGCGGCAGCCTCTGCCTTGGGGGCCTTTTCGGCCTTTGCCTTGGGCGCGGGTTTGGCGGGCGCGGGGGCTGCAGCCTCAACCGCAAAGCCCGATACCGACCCGGTGCCGATGGCGGCCTTGACGCCGGTGCCATCCGCACCCGAGGCCAGGATATCCGTCACCCGCAGCAGCGTCAGCTTCTGGCGGTGGCCCTTGGTGCGCTGCGAGCTGTGCTTGCGGCGGCGCTTGACGTAATGGATGACCTTGTCGGCCTTGACCTGATCGATCACCTCGGCCTGAACACCGGCACCGTCGATCATGGGCGTGCCGATCACGGGGCTATCGCCGCCGATCATCAGAATATCGTTGAACTGGACGGTTTCACCCGCCTGGGCGGCAATCCGCTCCACGCGCAGCAGATCGCCTGCCTGCACACGGTATTGCTTGCCACCGGTTTTGAGGACCGCAAACATCGGTCTGTTCCTTCTCTTCTCTGCCGCGCCCTGTGGCCCCCGGATAAAACCGGGCGTTTCCTCTGCCTCGGGCAGCGCGCCGGGACTATCCCGGGCAATAACGCATTGCCGCGCGGGCCGGATGCCCGAACGGTGCGCACGCTATGGTCCAAGCGTGGCGCACTGTCAAGCCACCTCTGCCCGGCCCCGCGCATCCTGCGACCGGCGCGCAGGGGTGGGTGGGTGGGCGTGCCGGTCGGGGGATGCGCGGGGCCGCTGCCCCTTACCCGTTGCCGCCCATCACATGCCCCAACTCGGCCCCGGACAACACGACATGACGGGCGCGGCCCACAATCAACGGATCGGGCGCGCGCGCGATGGCGGGGTCCTTGTCGGGATAGTCAAGGGTCGACAGGAAATGCTTCATGCTTTCCAGGCGCGCGCGTTTCTTGTCCTTGGACTTGATGACCGTCCAGGGGGCATCGGCCGTGTCGGTATAGAAGAACATCGCCTCTTTCGCCTGGGTATAGTCATCCCATTTGTTCAGGCTCGCCTTGTCGATGGGCGAGAGCTTCCAGCGCTTGAGCGGATCGGTCTCGCGCGCGGCAAAGCGGCGGCGCTGTTCAACTGGCGTGACCGAGAACCAGAACTTGAACATCCGGATGCCGGACCGCACCAGCATGCGTTCGAATTCCGGGGCCTGGCGCATGAATTCCAGATATTCTGCCGGGTTGCAAAACCCCATCACCCGCTCGACCCCCGCGCGGTTGTACCAGGACCGGTCATAGAACACCATTTCGCCCGAACTGGGCAGATGTTCGACATAGCGCTGGAAATACCACTGGCCCTGTTCGCGCTCGGACGGTTTGTTCAGCGCCACGACACGGGCGAAACGCGGGTTCAGATGCTCGGTGAAACGCTTGATCGTGCCGCCCTTGCCCGCCGCATCTCGGCCCTCGAACAGGATCACGAAGCGCTCGCCCGTCTCGATGGCCCATTTCTGCACCTTCAGCAATTCCGCCTGCAACAGCGCCTTTTCGCGCTCGTAGGTCTTGCGCGCCATCTTGGTGCGATAGGGATAACGGTCGGATTCGAAATAGCGCCGGATCTCGTCAGTGCTCAACGTAGCCGGATCGGGCGGGGCGCGTCGCGGGGCCGCCGCCGCGCCATCCCTGCCCTGTGATGTTCCTCCGGCGGGGATGGCATCGGAAAGCTGGCGGGGCTCGGGGCCGGTATCGGGCATGGGACGCTCCTGAACAAGGTCATTTGAAAGGGGTCAGCATAGACGAACATCGCGCCACTGTCGTTGATCCCGATCAAACCCGCCATGGCGCGACACAACGCGGGCCCAAAGCGCTTGCCCAAAGCGCTTGCACAGAGCGCTCAAGCAGGATTTACCCCCCATGAGTTTCCTGCAAGAGTGCGCGCATGTTCGAACCTGTAGAGCTACCGTATTGGGCTTTGGTGCTGATCCTCGGCTTTGCTGCGGTCACGTTCGCCTCGCATTTCCTGTTCCCCTCGGTGCGCTGGTTCTTCCGCCGCCGCATGGAACGCGCGGTCGCCCGGCTGAATACCCGCCTGCAGCGCCCGATAGAGCCGTTCAAGATCATGCGCCGCGAGGATCAGGTCACGCGGCTGATCTATGACCCGCAGGTGATGGAAGCCGTGCGCGCCTATGCCCGCGAAGAAGGCGTGCCGCCGAATGTCGCGTTCGAGAAGGCCCGGTCCTACGCGCGCGAGATCGTGCCGGGTTTTTCCACCGCCACCTATTTCGGCTTTGCCATCAAACTGGCGCAGCGGCTCAGCCAGGGGCTTTACAAGGTGCGGCTGGGGGGCGCGGACAACCCGGAACTGGCCAAGGTCGATAGCGATGCCTCCGTCGTGTTCGTGATGAATCACCGCTCGAACATGGATTATGTGCTGATCACATGGTTGGCCTCGCAGCATTCGGCGCTCAGCTATGCCGTGGGCGAATGGGCACGGGTCTGGCCGCTCAAGGCGCTGATCCGGGCGATGGGGGCCTATTTCATCCGGCGACGCTATTCCAACACGCTCTATCGCGCAGTTCTGGCGCGCTATGTGCAGATGTCGATTCAGCAAGGCACGACACAGGCGATCTTTCCCGAAGGCGGGCTCAGCCTGACAGGCGCGGTCGGCCCTGCGCGCAAGGGGCTGTTGCATTACATCGTGCGCGGCTTCAACCTGCATGAAGGGCCAGATGTCGTCTTTGTGCCGGTCGCGCTGAATTATGACCGGGTGCTGGAAGATCGCGTGCTGATCAGCGCGGGTCTGCAGGGCATCCGGCGCTTTCCCGTGCGGGTGCGCGTGGTGCTGGGCTTCACGCTGCGCATCCTGTGGCGCAAGGCGCGCGGGCGGTTCACGCGCTTTGGCAATGCGGCCGTGTGCTATGGCGCGCCGCTCTCGCTGCGCGGTTTTCTGACCCAGTCACCCGATGCCAGCACCGAATCGCTGGCCGAGGCGCTGATGGAGCGCATCCGCGCCGCTGTCCCGATCCTGCCCGTGCCGTTGGCCGCCGCCACGCTGGTGCGCTGCGCAGGCGATGCCAGCCGCACTGACTTGCACGCGCAGGCCGCAGATATCCTGGCCACGCTTCAGGAACGCCACGCCTGGGTGCATCTGGATGCCGAGGATGTCGCCGCCGCTGTCGATGCCGGGCTGGCCGGGCTGGCGCTGCGCGGCGTGATCGAGATCGCGCAGGACCATATCCGCACCGCCCCGGGCGAGGATGATGTGCTGGGCTATTACGCGGCCTCGACCCTGCAGCGCTGCGATTCGGACGATGGAATCGCCCCGGATGCGCGGATGATGCTGGATCACCCGGATACTCAGCGCAGCTAAAGACATAAAATTACAATATCGTCTCTTTTTGGGTTGCATTGTTGCGCACCCATATCTATCCATGCTGCAAGTGCCGCATGGGGCGCTGCGTTGCAGCAAAGCCATGCACTCGGCACGCGATCAGGAATGGAGGCTGACATGGCTCTGGACACCCAAGACGGAATTGCACCCTACGACGCCCCCGAAAAGGACCTGTATGAGGTCGGCGAAATGCCCCCCCTGGGTTATGTGCCCAAGCAGATGTATGCTTGGGCCATCCGGCGCGAGCGCCATGGCGAACCCGATCAGGCCATGCAGGTCGAGGTCGTGGATGTCCCCAGGCTCGACAGTCACGAGGTGCTGGTTCTGGTGATGGCCGCGGGCGTGAATTACAATGGCATCTGGGCGGGGCTGGGTCAGCCGATCTCACCCTTTGACGTGCACAAGGCGCCCTTCCATATCGCGGGCTCGGATGCCTCGGGCATCGTCTGGGCCGTGGGGTCCGCCGTCAAGCGCTGGAAGGTCGGCGATGAGGTTGTCATCCACTGCAATCAGGATGATGGCGATGACGAGCATTGCAATGGCGGCGACCCGATGTTCTCGCCCACGCAGCGCATCTGGGGCTACGAGACGCCCGATGGCAGCTTCGCGCAGTTCACCAATGTGCAGGCCCAGCAGCTCATGCCCCGCCCCAAACACCTGACATGGGAGGAATCGGCCTGCTACACGCTGACACTGGCCACGGCCTACCGGATGCTGTTCGGCCATGAACCCCATGACCTGAAACCGGGCCAGAATGTGCTGGTCTGGGGCGCGTCAGGCGGTCTTGGGTCCTATGCGATCCAACTGGCCAACACGGCGGGCGCGAACGCGATCGGCGTCATCTCGGATGAGAGCAAGCGGCAATTCGTGCTGGATCAGGGCGCGAAGGGCGTCATCAACCGCAAGGAATTCAAGTGCTGGGGGCAATTGCCGACCGTCAACACGCCCGAATATAACGAATGGCTGAAAGAGGCCCGCAAATTCGGCAAGGCGATCTGGGACATCACCGGCAAGGGCGTCAATGTCGACATGGTGTTCGAACACCCGGGCGAGGCGACCTTCCCCGTCTCGGCGCTCGTGTGTAAAAAGGGCGGCATGGTCGTGATCTGCGCGGGCACCTCCGGGTTCAACTGCACCTTTGACGTGCGCTACATGTGGATGCACCAGAAACGTCTGCAGGGCTCGCATTTCGCCCATCTGGCGCAGGCGGCTGCGGCCAACAAGCTGATGGTCGAGCGTCGGCTGGACCCCTGCATGTCCGAGGTGTTTCCTTGGGATGAAATCCCCGCCGCGCATATGAAGATGTATCGAAACGAGCACAAGCCCGGCAACATGTCGGTGCTGGTGCAGGCCCCGCGCACCGGGTTGCGCACCTTCGAGGATGCGCTGGAAGCGGGCCGCCGCTGACCCACCACCCCGGCTGATCACACCGGGCCGCGCGGCTTTTCGCCGAGCGGCCCTTTTTCCTGTGCGCGTGTCAATGTTTTCCTAATCCCGAACGGGCTATGCTGTCCGGAACGCTGTTGCGTTGCCTGCCTGTGTCACCGTGTTTATGGAGTGTCCGTCGTGCAACCCTGTTCCCTGATCGAATCACTGGTCAGATTGCGCGATTATGCGGCTGAAAAGGATCTGCCCGCCGTGGCCGAGCATCTGGATGAGGCCGTGCACCTCGCCATGACCGAAATCGCCTCCAAGGGCTGGCAACCGCCGCCCGATGGTGGGCC
>PWWF01000433.1 GCA_003561595.1 Paracoccaceae bacterium
GCCAGCGGCTTGAACCGGGGCTCAGTTTGCGCGCCAAGGGGAAGTTGCCTTCGCGCTTCCAGCGGTAAATTGTGTCGCGTGAAACACCTAGACGTTCAGCAACTTGATTGACGGTAAGGTAAACTTCGTCTGTCTCGTTCATGTCATTTGGCCTTGGGTCTAGAGAGTATATTCTAACTACCGCGAATCACTCATCAAGGCGCACCACGCTCAATGGTGGAGCGATGCGTCTGACGTTTCCAGATCGCATTCTCGCGGAGCACGGTTTGTGGATCCACCGACGGATTGTCTATCGAGCGACACTGTGCTGCGATGAAACAAGCACTTATTTTTATGATGGGAGGGATGGCGGGGCACAAAACACAGCACTCACCAAGTCATTGTTTTGCATTGGTTTATTAAGGGTAAGTGGCAGCCCGTAGGGGAATCGAACCCCTCTTTCCAGGTTGAAAACCTGGCGTCCTAACCGATAGACGAACGGGCCAGCGCGTGTGTCGGGTTATTATGCAAACATCGCAGACAGCGCAAGGGCCTTCGGGATGTTTTTTCAATCAGTTTGCGACCTCACGCAGTCGGGATCGCTGCATCCTCCAGTCGCAGCTGAACACGCGACCGACCGCCCCAGTGATTGACCTCGATCCGGCCTGCCAGATGGGTGCGCCGCCCCTCCAGCGTCATCAGAACAGGGCCCAGATCGCTCTCGAACGCGCCGAATGACACTGCATCGACTGCCGGACCGCCGCCGGCGTCGAATCGCAGGCGCAGATGCTGGTCGCCGATGCGGCGCACCGAGCGCAGCCGCATGTCCGGAAAGGCAAAGCGCGGGGCGGGGCTGGCGGAACCATAGGGGCCCGCAGCCTCGAGTTGTTCGATCAGTTCTGTCGTCGCCGCACCCGGCATCAGCACACCGTCCAGATGCAGCTCTGCCGCCTGCCCCGCGCCGCTGCCCTGTTCCGCCAGCAAGGCGCCCAGACGGTCCATCGCTGCCTCCAGCCCCGCACGCGCGACGGTCAGCCCGGCGGCCATCTTGTGCCCGCCACCCCGCAGCAGCAGGCCCTCACGTTCCAGCCGGTGCACGGCGGCGCCCAGATCGACGCCCGGCACCGACCGGCCGGACCCCTTGCCCTCTTCTCCGTCCAGCGCGATCACGACGGCGGGGCGGCCCGTCGCCTCCTTCAGCCGCGCGGCCACAATCCCGATCACGCCCGGGTGCCAGCCCGCGCCCGCCGCCCAGACCAGCGGGCCATCCGCGCCGCGCGCCTCTACCTGTGCCAGCGCGCTTGCGCGCACCTGCGCTTCGACCTCGCGGCGCTCAGAGTTCAGCATTTCCAGCTTGTCGGCCAGTGCCTCGGCCTCTGCCGGGTCCGAGGCCGCGAGCAGCCGCGCGCCCAGATCGGCGCGGCCCAGCCGCCCGCCGGCATTGACGCGCGGGCCCAGCACAAACCCCAGATGATGGGCCGAAGGGGCGACATCCAGCCGCGCTGCATCGGCCAGCGCGCGCAACCCCGGACGCCCGCGCTGCGCCATCACCCGCAAGCCCTGCCGCACAAAGGCCCGGTTCACCCCGATCAGGGGCGCGACATCGGCCACGGTCGCAAGGGCCACCAGGTCGAGCATCGCCATCAGATCGGGCAGCGCCCCCCCGGCAGCACGGCGTTGGCGATTGGCCTCGACCAGCATCAGGAACACGACCGCCGCAGCACAGAGATGGCCCAGATCGCCCGCCTCGTCCTGCCGGTTGGGGTTGACCACGGCATAGGCGGGCGGCAGATGTTCGCCGCCCAGATGATGGTCCAGCACGATCACATCCGCCCCCTGCGCGGCGGCAATCGGGTCATGCGAGAGCGTGCCGCAATCCACGCACAGGATCAGGTCATGCCCGCGCGCCAGATCCGCCATCGCCGGGCTGTTGGGGCCATAGCCTTCGCGCACGCGGTCGGGGATATAGAGCGTGGCCTGCAGCCCCAGCGCGCGCAGCCAGTCGATAAGCAGCGCCGCAGATGCGCCCCCATCGACATCGTAATCGGCAAAGATCGCGATCCGCTCGCCACGATCAACCGCCTGCAGGAACCGCGAGGCCGCGCGTTCCATGTCGCGCAAGCCGCGCGGATCGGGCAGTAACTCGCGCAGCGACGGGGCCAGATAGCGGGCGGCATCCTCTGCCGCCACGCCCGCGCGCGCCAGCACGGCACAGACGGCGGCGGGCAGGCGCGTGCGCTGGACCAGCGCCTCGCTCAGGCGGCTCAGCGCCGGGTCGGGGCCGCGCCAGACCTGCCCCAGTATAGAGCGTGTGACCCCCAGATAGGCCGCGTCGCCATGCATCACATCGCCGCCCCGCCTGGCTCGGCCATCGGCAGCCCGCGCAAGGGGGTGCGATCCATCATGCGCGCCCTGCCCTCAAACCGGTGTCTTGTAGCTCATGCGGCGCACCGATCCGGTCTTGGACCGCATCAGCAGCGTGTCGGTCGTCACCCAGCCCGGATCGGTCCGGATGCCACGCACGATGGACCCGTCGGTAACCCCGGTCGCGGCAAAGATCACATCGCCACGCACCATTTCGTCGCGGGTATAGATCCGGTCCAGATCGGTGATGCCGGCCCGTTCGGCGCGGCCAACCTCATCCTTGTTGCGGAACATCAGCTTGCCATAGATCTGCCCGCCCATGCATTTCAGCGCCGCGGCGGCCAGCACGCCTTCGGGCGCGCCGCCGGACCCCATATACATGTCGATCCCGGTCATGTCGGGTTCCGCGCAATGGATCACACCGGCCACATCCCCGTCCATGATCAGCCGGATCGCCGCGCCGGTGGACCGCAGATCGGCGATCATGCCTTCATGGCGGGGGCGTTCCAGCACACAGACGGAAATGTCGGACGGATCGCAGCCCTTCGCCGCGGCCAGCGCGCGGACACGTTCCGACGGGCTCATATCCATGGTGACAGTGTCGGGGGCATAGCCGGGGCCGATGGCCAGCTTGTCCATATAGACATCGGGCGCGTGCAGCATGGTGCCGCGCGGGGCCATGGCGATCACGGTCAGCGCGTTGGGGAAATCCTTGGCGGTGAGCGTCGTGCCTTCCAGCGGGTCGAGGGCGATATCCACTTCGGGGCCGTTGCCATTGCCGACCTCTTCGCCGATGAACAGCATGGGCGCTTCGTCACGCTCGCCCTCACCAATGACCACGCGCCCCTTGATGTCGAGCATGTTCAACTGGTTGCGCATGGCATCGACGGCGGCCTGATCGGCGGCCTTCTCATCACCGCGCCCGACCAACTTGGCCGAGGCGAGGGCCGCCGCCTCGGACACGCGGGCCAGGCCCAGTGAAAGCATACGGTCGTGAAATTCCGGTTGCGTGGTCATGGCGCTGTCCCCTGGGCTGTAATTTGCCCTCGTCTCTAGCGCGAAACCTTTGTTCGGCACAAGCATTGGTGGGCGCTGACAGCGCTAACGCCAACATCCTGCGGGCGGTTGGGTCAATCTTCCTCGATGGCCAGCGCAACCGGCTCGCCCATCACCACGCCTGTGCGCAACGCCAGGGACAGCGCATGGTCGATGGCATCGCGCGTGGTCTTATGGGTGATAATCAGCACGGGCGCGCGTGTGTCCTGATGGCCATACTGGCGCATCCGGTTGATCGAGACACCCGCATTGCCCAGCGCCTCGGCCACCTTGGCCAGCGCACCCGGCTTGTCCTGCAGGCCCATGCGCAGATACCAGGGTTTGGACCCCATCGCCTTGGCCGACAAGGGGGCCTCAAGCGTTGTGGCAGGCTGGCCGAAGACCGGCAGCCGCAGCCCGCGCGCGATGTCGATCACATCGCCCATCACGGCGCTGGCGGTCGGCCCCTCGCCCGCGCCGGGGCCGCGCAGGATGATCTGCTCGACCGCGTCGCCCTCGATCACGACCATATTGGTGCCGCCCTTGAGCTGCCCCAGCGGGCTGTCGGCGGGCACCAGACAGGGCGTCATCGACTGCTCCAGCCCGCGCCCGGTCATCTGGGCGACCCCCAGCAGCTTGATGCGCAGCCCCAGATCGGCGGCGGCGCGAATATCCTCGATGGAAATGCGCTCGATCCCGCCCAGGCTGATTGCGCCGAAATCGGGGCGCACGCCAAAGGCAATCGCGCTGAGCAGCGTGAGTTTATGCGCCGCATCGATCCCGCCGACATCCAGCGTGGGATCAGCCTCGAGATAGCCGAGCTGGTTGGCTTCCTCGAACACGGTTTCATAGGGCAGGCCCGCATCCTACATCCGGGTCAGGATGTAGTTGCAGGTGCCGTTCATCACGCCCTTGATCCGGGTGATGCGATTGCCCGCCAGCCCCTCGGCCAGCGCCTTGACGACCGGGATGCCGCCCGCGACCGCTGCCTCGAACCGCAGGGCCACGCCTGCGGCTTCGGCGGCTTCGGCCAGCGCCTGCCCGTGGATGGCCAGCAACGCCTTGTTGGCCGTGACCACATCCTTGCCGCCCTGCATCGCCGCTTCGGTCAGCGCCTTGGCGGGGCCATTCTCGCCGCCCATCAGTTCGACCACCAGATCGACATCCGCGCGCCGGGCCATGGCGACCGGGTCATCCTCCCAGTCATAGCCCGAGATATCGACGCCGCGATTGCGCGTGCGCGACCGGGCCGAGACGGCGACAATCTCGATCCGGCGTCCGGCGCGGCGCTCGATCAGGTCGGCATTGGTCTGCACAATGCGCACCAGCCCGGTTCCGACTGTGCCAAGCCCGGCAATGCCCAGGCGCAGGGGGGTGCTCATGGTGGTGCGCTCCGCGATGGTTCAGATCGCGGCCCTGTTAGCGGGTCGGGGCGGGCTGCGCAATGCGCCTCTCAGGTCGTGCCAAGCTTCGCCGCGTCACGCGCCAGTGCTTCGCGCGTGGCGTTGCGCCGATACCACAGCGTGACCGCGGTCGAGGTCAGCACGATGAACAGCGAATAGAGCACCGGGATCAGCAGCAGATCCTCTTGCAATGCGGGCGCGAAACTCAGCGTGATGACCAGAACCGCCAGCGGCCCGTTCTGAATGCCGGTTTCCAGTGAGATGGTGCGCGAGCGGTTGGTATCCTGCCCCAGCCCGCGCGCCACCCAATAGCCGAACAGCATACCCGACAGCCCGATGCCGATGGTCGCGGCATAGATCGATGGCCCGGTATCGAGCAGCAGTTGATAGTTGCGCGGCACCCATGTCACGATAAGGAACAGGATCACCACCACCCCCATGAAGGACCCGATCAGCTCGATCGTCGCCCCGATATTCGGGTTCAGCTTTCGCAGCCCCATCCCCAGCACC